>JBIKNT010000037.1:0-10983 GCA_044358465.1 Ilumatobacteraceae bacterium | reverse complement strand
GTCGGCCTCTGCGCCAACCGCAAGAATTTTCTCACCTTGGATGAGAACTGAAGTGTTGAGTTGCGGTGCGGAACCTGTTCCATCAATAACTGCGCCACCGTGTAGCAATGTTGTTGTTGACATATAGGGATGTTAGGTGGAGAAACTCATGGTTTCCATGCCTGAGATGGCTTTCACGAGGGAATTATGAAATCCTTCAGGCATTCGGGGTTTGCCAACGCTTCCGTGTTGCGCACAGGCCGACCATTAACGATATCGGTCACTGCTAATTCGCTGATTTTTCCTGAACGGGTACGGGGAATATCGGAAACTGGAATGATGAGTGCCGGCACATGACGTGGCGAAATGAATTGTCGTAAACGCTGTCGAAGAGCCTGTTCTAGTTCTGGTGTGCAGTGTGCGTTGTTGTCCATGCGTAGAAAAAGAACGATGCGCGTGTCGTCGTCCCATTCCTGGGCAACGGCAACCGATTCAATAATTTCTGCAAACGTCTCGACTTGTGAGTAAATTTCCGCAGTTCCCATACGGACCCCGCCAACATTTAACGTGGCATCAGATCGCCCATGAATGACGAAACCATTGTGCGCGGTGCGCGATGCAAAGTCGCCATGGGTCCATGTATTGCGAAAGCGTGAGAAATATGTGTTGTGATATTTCTCGCCCGTTGTGTCTCCCCAAAATCCAATGGGCATTGAGGGAAATGCATTACGACAAACAAGCTCGCCAGTACCGGTGAGCAGTTCCTCCCCGCTGTCGCTATAGATCGAAACATCCA
Source organism: Ilumatobacteraceae bacterium (assembly GCA_044358465.1). GTDB lineage: Bacteria > Actinomycetota > Acidimicrobiia > Acidimicrobiales > Ilumatobacteraceae > F1-20-MAGs119. The sequence goes on along the minus strand of JBIKNT010000037.1, from coordinate 10,208 downwards.
TGCCCAACATGGCGCCTTGAATTTCACCTGCGTAAACAGGACGAGTGGGGTCGCCACCCACAAAACATCCGCAGAGGTCGGTGCCGCCAGAAATAGAAGCAAGATGAGCCTCGGGAGCAAAGTGTTCGTATACCCATTCAAAACCTGCAGCGTTGAGCGGAGAGCCGGTGGAGCAGATGGTGCGCAGTGCGGGGAAGCGATGAGCGCGTATGGGTGAAAGCTCGGCCTTGCGACACGAATCAATAAATTTTGCCGACGTGCCAAAAAGTGTGATGTCTTCTTGTTCGCAAAGATCAAACAACGTGTTCAAGTTCGGGTATGCAGGGTTCCCGTCGAAAAGCACGATGGTGGCCCCTGAAGCAAGTGCAGAAGTTAACCAGTTCCACATCATCCACCCGCATGTGGTGAAGTAAAAGACGGTGTCGCCTGGATGGATATCGCAATGCAACTGTTGTTCTTTGAGATGTGTGAGAAGAACGCCTGCAGCTTTGTGAACAATACACTTTGGCATCCCCGTTGTTCCCGATGAGTACAAAATGAGACCAGGATGATTGAAAGGAAAGAGCGGCCGCTGGAAAGGTTCGTCACTTCCCGAGGCAAGAAACTCATCCCAACTTTTTGTCAGCGGCAAAGAGTTTTCTTGGGTGCTTGATGTTTCAATATAAATGACATGTTCAAGAGATGGCAATGCCTCGATGATCTCTTTCAATCGTTCGTTGCAGGAAAAGCTTTTTCCTCCGTACGAGTATGAGTCAGCGGCAAGTAAAACACGAGGTGTGGTTTGACTGAACCGATCAACGACTCCTTGCACACCAAAATCTGACGACGTTGAGGTGAATATGGCACCGAGTGCTTGAGTAGCGAGGTACAAAACAATGGTTTCAGGTCTGTTGGGCATCCAGACCGCCACGCGGTCACCTGCTTGCACGCCGTATTGGCGAAGTGCATGAGTTGCCCTATTCACATCTGTGTGCAATTGACTCCAGGTGATGCAGTGTCGTTCACCATTTTCTGAAACGTAAACAATCGCGTCTGCATTGACATTGTCGCGAGTCTGTAAAAAGGTGTCAACGATGTTGAGCAGTGCGTGAGGGAAAAATTCAGTTTCTACAATGCTCTCGGAGGGGAAACGAACGGCAGGTTCGCCTGGCGAACCAACGATGCCAGTGGTGTTCCATACAGCTCGCCAGAACTCGTTTGGTTCGCGCAAACTCCATTCCATTGCTTCTTGAAAAGATGAGAAGCCGTGTTGTGTAAAAAACTGAGTGAGCGCAAGACCTGATTTTTTTTCATCAGATACTTGCCATATCGGGGTGCTCATGATGCGAAAGGGTACAGCTACTTTGTGGGCGAAGAGAAAGCAGGCAATGAGGTAAGGCCCGCAGTGCGTTCAAGGCTGCTCAGCCAAACATGTTGAAGCGCCAAACCATCGCTCTTCAGGTCGTCCACCATCTGAGAAGTGAATGCGAGCAACTCGGTGAGTTCTCCGTCGGCACTCGTAGCAGGAATACCGGAAACACTGAGCGGTGTTCCCGAAAAAGCCTCGTATGCCCACTGCAGAGTTTCTATTGCCGAGTCGCGCCAACGTGGCGCTTCAAGCCGTTCACTGTGCGGGGGCAGATGGGTGAGCGAAAGAGCAATTTCGTCTGCGCTGCGCAACAAACCATCAAGTTCCCGTTCATAGTGGCCAGGTAGCGATACTCGTCCGCGTGTAATGGCCGACTGCCAGACCGTACGTACTTCTGTGTTTGCACCCGGGTGCGTTGCATCTAACGAGAGCGCAATGGGTGACCCACGCAACAATCGACATGCATGATTCCATGAATGCAAAACATTGGTGAATGCATCGGCAAATTTTCCATCGTCGGAAACAAATGGAGCGATACTTCCGATGCGCCACCCATCGTGAACGAGGCCAATAGGGGCTTCAAAGGGGATCCACCCAGCAACGTGGTTGCCCACTACTTCTGCAACGGTGTCGACATATCGCGGCCACCACTTTTCGGTTGCCTTTTCATCGGAGAATGCACCTTCGTTCAAAAACCAATGAGGCAAGGTATTTCCGCACAGCGTGACCCAGGTTTCTACACCGGCATCGGCAAATGCAGCAGCGTGCCCTTCAAGCAGTTCTAAATGTTTTCCACTCGGTTTTCCTTGTTGTGGAAACACGTCATTCCACGACAGGCGCCAACGTAGTGAGGTGAGGCCGTGCTCTTTCAGTGCGAGCACTTCAGAAAGAAGTATCTCCACGTTTTGTTCGGGAGAAAAGGTGAGGTGAGTTCCAAAAACAGGCACGAGGTGCGTTACATCACGAACGGTGAACGCGTCCATAGTTCACCGGTGTCGTTGCGGTCGGTGAGAACTGGGTCGCCCGTCACCGAACACACTTCAACAGGTTCGGTGAAGCCACGTAACACGAGGGGCTCGTGAGCAACAATGCGCACGCCTTCAGGAAGTTCTTCAATTTGATCGCTGGGAATGAGAACTTCAAATGCACCGGCTGCATCGCAGAGTCGGGCTGCAGTATTGACAGCAGAACCGATGTAGTCGTCGCCCTCAAAGAGAAGCGCGTAGCCAGTTGCAAGACCAATGCGCAGGGTGAGTGGGGCACAGGCAGTTGCCGAGCGGCGCTGGAGCTCCATGGAAAAGACGATGGCATCGGATTGCTCCATGGCAACGATCATGAGACCGTCTCCAAGCCACTTGGCGATACGTACACCGCGTTCAGAAGCCACGTCGCGCGCCACCGACCGAAAGGCAGCCAAAAGGCGCCCTGCGGCGTCGTCCCCTTGGGTTTCCGTGAAATGCGTGAAACCGGAGAGGTCGACGAAGATGAAAGTACGTGGCACGCGCATGCACCCCCTAGGTTAGGCGAACTAGGTTGGTTTCATGACCACACGGTTCACCTATTCCCGCTGGGACGGCACTCAAAAGGGCTTTGAGGTCGATGCCGAGTCGCTTTTAGAAGCGGTCACCGACGACCTTTTGTACCATGGCGACGTCAATAGCGCTTTGCGCCGACTCATGCAGCAGGGCCTCACCGACCGCAATGGCGAGCGCATTGAGGGCATGCGCGACATGATGAACAAAATTCGCGAGCGTCGTGAAGAGCTTTTAGAGCGTTCCGATCTCGGTGGTGTGTACAGCGAAATTTCTGAGGCACTCGACGACATCATTGACGAAGAGCGTCACAAACTCGACCAAAATGTTGCCGATGCTCAGGCAAGTGGCGATGAGCGCCGTCTCGATACCGCACAGCAGTCGTCTGTTGAGCATCACCTCGAACTGGAAATGCTTCCGCAAGATCTTGCAGGCAAGGTGAAGGGTTTGCAAAATTACGATTTCCAGTCGAAGGAAGCAGCAGCGCGTTTTGAAGAACTCATGGAAAAACTTCGTGAGCAACTCATGCAGCAATATGTCGATCAGATGAGTGGTGATATGCAAAACATGTCGCCAGAAGATCTACAGCGCACAAAAGACATGATGGCTGCGTTAAACGACATGCTCGATAAACGTGAGCAAGGCGAAGACCCGCAATTTGAAAAGTTCATGAATGAATTCGGCGATTTCTTCCCCGAGAATCCACAAACACTCGATGAGCTTTTGGAAATTATGGCCCAACGCATGGCAGCAATGCAGGCGATGATGAACTCCATGACCCCCGAGCAGCGGGCGCAAATGCAACAACTCTCTGAGCAGTTGTTAGAAGACATGGATCTGCGCTGGCAGGCCGATCGGTTAAGTGAGCGCTTGCAAAACCTCGTTCCGGGTGCTGGGTGGGAGCGTCAGTACCAGTTCAATGGCGATGAACCAATGGGCATGAGTGAAGCCATGAAAACCATGCAGCAACTCGGTGAACTCGATCAAATGGAAGGCTTCATGCGTAATGCCACCACACCTGGTGCACTTGCCGAAGCCGATCTCGACAAAGTGCGAGAACTGCTGGGTGAAGACTCTGCTCGCTCACTCGAACGCTTGGCAGAACTCACCAAAATGCTGGAAGAATCGGGCTTAATTAACCAAAAAGAAGGCAAATTAGAGCTGACGCCGAAAGGTCTTCGGAAAATTGGCGCCAATGCGTTACGCGACCTCTTTGGAAAATTAGCAAAAGACAAAATCGGCCAACACCAAATGCGCGAGAGCGGTGGTGGCCATGAGCGTCGCTACGAGACAAAGCCCTATGAGTATGGCGACCCCTTCCGTCTCGATCTTCAGCAAACTCTGCGCAATGCAATTCGCCGTCAAGGTGGAGGAACTCCCGTTCAACTCTCTCCAGAAGATTTTGAAATTGAGCGTACGGAACACGTCACTTCCTCATCCACAGTGGTGATGATCGACCTCTCCATGTCGATGCCTATGCGCGACAACTTCTTGCCCGCCAAAAAAGTTGCAATGGCGTTGTATTCACTTATTACCTCCCAATATCCACGCGATTACTTGGGTCTCGTTGGGTTTAGCGAAACTGCGCGCATCTTGACTCCTGAACAACTGCCCCCAGTGTCATGGGATTTTGCGTACGGAACAAATATGCAGCACGGATTTTTACTTGCTCGTCAACTGCTTTCCAAGCAACACGGCACAAAACAAATCATCATGATCACCGACGGTGAACCCACTGCGCATATCACGCCACATGGTGACGTCTTTTTCAACTATCCACCTGTGCGAGAAACGGTGGAGTCCACTTTGGCGGAAGTAATGAAATGCACACGTGAAGGAATCGTCATCAACACATTCATGCTCGATGCCAATGGTGGGTTACGGCAGTTCATTGAGCGCCTCACCGAGATCAATAAGGGTCGCGCATTCTTCACCACCCCGGAAACTTTGGGCGACTATGTGCTCGTCGATTTCATCGAACACAAGCGTCGCCTCAGCCGTTCCCGATAGTACAAACATACCGAAAACCCCAATAAATGAGCCAAAAACGCGTCTGATGAGTGTAAAAACCCAATAAATATCGGGTTTTTTGACGTTGGGCTGAAAAAGTAACCATTCGTCCCGTAGGGTCCTCAGGTGGGCAAAATCAGCGCACTTGCTTATTTCATAAGGATTTGGCAGAATGACAGCAATGTAATTACAGCCCTGCCATCACTGCATGCCATTTCTGGATGTTCGTGATCTGCAGAGCGGGAGGCAAGCGAATGCAATTCCCAGAAACGGATGAATTGAGTACAGAACGCGGTTGGCAAGATCAGGCCAACTGTCTTGGTGTTGACCCCGATCTCTTTTTCCCTGAACGGGGTGCTTCTACTCGTGAAGCAAAAGAAGTGTGTCGTGGTTGTGTCGTTCGAGGCGAATGCCTTGAGTACGCATTAGTCAACGGCGAAAAGTTTGGTATTTGGGGCGGGCTCTCTGAGCGTGAGCGTCGTCGCTTGCGTCGTGCTCGTGCTCAAGCAAATCGCCAAGCGATCTAGCAACTTTTACTGCACTTTCAACAACGTGTCGAAGCGCGCTTCGATTGTTTTGTCAACTCCAATATCAAGCTCGCTCCAGCGGCTGTAATCAATTTTCTTTAGCGCCTGCATAGGCATGAGCCCCACAAGTTCTGCGCGTGCAATATTGGCGTATTGAGCAACGATGTCGTATGCCGTATCTACGTTCATGATGTCTACATCTGTGAGGTTCATGCTGATTTGTGCATGCCCATCTACTAAAAAGCTCAATGCGCGTAGGCCTGGTTGACGAATGTTCAGCACAATCTGACGTGCCGTATCCATAGTGGCATCGGCGAGGAAAAGATTGTAAGCAACTAAAACTTCCCTGACGCCTACACACATCGCTCCGGCGGTTGGGTGTGCGGTGCGTGGTCCCACATCGGGGAAAAGAGAAGTCCATGCTGTGCGACGAATATCGGGAAGCGCGCGTTCTGGTCCATATAAAAAACTAGGAACACCAAGTTCGTCGGCAGCCCATTGCGCAAATGCATTGCGCTCGTGAATTGCTTCGATGAATGTGGAATTGCCAAGAGGAACAAAAGGCACAACATCAACCACTCCGAGGCGAGGATGTACACCTGCATGCTCGTGAATATCGAGGAGGTCGATGGCGCTTCTGGCGAGGAGTCGCGGGGCGTGTGTGCCACGCAGGGTAAAGACGCTGCGGTGATGGTCGGGGTCGGTATGAGTGTCGAGGAGATCGGCGGCAACGGCTGCGCTCAATTTGGCAAGTTTCCCAGCGTTTTGGCCCTCGCTGATATTGACGACGCACTCAATCACAGGGTTATTTTTATCTCATCTCTCAGCGCAGCGGTGGTAGGTTAAAGGCATGTTCGCATTTCTCCAAGGTCCAGAACTCATCGCCGTTGCTGTTGTTGTACTCGTTCTTTTTGGCGGCACGCAATTGCCGAAGTTTGCAAAAAACCTCGGGCAGGCACAAAAAGAGTTTAAAAAAGGTCTTGCCGATGGCCAGTCCGACAAGTCTGGCGATTCCGACTCTAAGTAATGCGTTCTCGCGTTGCTTATGCGGCGCGGCGTTGAGACTTCAAGCGGCGGCGGGCACGTTCACTCATGCCGCCCCACACCCCGTGTTCAATTTGTTCCGATAGTGCGTATTCCAGGCAGTGATCGCGAACTGGGCACGTAGAACAAATCTTGCGCGCCTTGTCGACCCCAGCACCGTCCGAGGGAAAGAAGATGTCGGGCTCAACAAGGCGGCAATTGCCCAGTGACATCCATTCAGTTGAACGATAAGAACCAAGATTGCGCTGGTTTTCATAGTGCTGGATATCGGTTGTGGTCATGGCGAGCCTTTTCTGGGAAGAGAACTTTGGTCGTACAAGAGTTCTGACGGCACAGAGTGAGAAAAAGTTCCCGAGAGGTCATATGGCGACTCTGCGGTATCCTGAGGGCTCCTAGGAGGTTCCCGTGTCCGATATCAATGCCACCCCAGAAGCGCCACGCGCACATGCCCGCATCGTGTATCTCGGCCCTGTTGCCCCCCATTGGGAGGTCTATGGCGACTACGGCGACCAAGCCCTCATCGACGAGTTCCGCACTCGAGTGTTGGCCCGTTTAGTGCTCCTCACCCGCGACGACCCACAATTCCGCCGCAATAGCGAGCGCATTGCCCGCGATGCAGAGCGTGAACTCATCACCATCGAGTGGGACCTTGGCGATTCCGTCAAGCTCTAAACACTCGTAGTGTGCAAATTATCCCAGTAGTCATTTCCCGTTCATTGACTGTTCAGGTAAAACTCCTATGACGAAATGGGAACAGACATACTCTGCGAATATCGACGAACGTTTTTTCAACCGCGATCTCAGTTGGCTCGCATTTAATGCGCGTGTTTTGGCAATGGCGAGAGAAGAGGGAATTCCACTTCTCGAACGAGTCAAGTTTCTTGCCATTTTCTCTTCAAACCTCGATGAGTTTTTCCAAGTTCGCGTGGCGGCACTCAAAAACCAAATTGATGCAGGAACTTCTCATCGCGGTGCCGATGGGCGCCGCCCACATGAGTTAGATCGTGATATCAGCAGCACAGTTCACCGTTTAGTTGCCGAGCAAGAGTTGCTCTTGCGCGAAGAAATTCTGCCAGAGCTCAAAAAAAATGACATCGTTTTGCAGCGTTGGGAAGATGTTTCTGCAGCAGAAAAGGCAGTTCTGTCGAGGGAATTTGACCAGCGTATTTTCCCCATTCTCACTCCGCTTGTTGTAGACCCAGCACACCCATTTCCCTATGTTTCCGGATTAGCGCTCAGCATTGCAGTGATGTTGCGTGACCCTGAAACTGGCGAAGAGCGTTTTGCGCGTCTGAAAGTCCCACCGCTTTTGCCACGGCTACTCAAACTGGAGAACACTCAACATTTCATTCCCGTAGAAGATGTCATTATTGCGCATCTTCCCGCCTTGTTTGAAGGAATGGAAGTCAAAAGCGCAACTACCTTCCGCGTTTCGCGCGATGCCGACCTCGACGTAGACGATGAAGAAGCAGAAGATCTTCTGGAAGCAGTCGAAGCTGAATTACGCCGTCGGCGATTTGGTAGAGCAGTGCGTCTTGAAGTGCGTGACTCCATAGATGACACAGTTTTGCAATTGTTGATTGAAGAATTTGAAGTGGAAGAACACGATGTTTACCAATTCAATCTTCCTCTCGACCTCACCAGCTTGTTCGCTATTAGCGCGTTACCAGTTCCCGCATTGCGCGACACGCCTTGGCCAGCAGTTACTGCGGGTCGGCTAGCAGCGGCGAGCGAACAAGATCGCTCCATATTCAGCGTGATTCGCGAGCGTGACCTTTTGGTGCATCATCCATATGAAAGCTTTGTGACCTCAACACAAGCTTTTATTGAAGAGGCGGCAAATGACCCACGTGTGCAGTCAATTAAAATGACCTTGTATCGCACCTCTGGCGACAGCCCCATTGCACAAAGCCTCATTCGTGCAGCTGAACGTGGCGTGCAAGTAGTTGCCCTCATCGAGCTCAAAGCGCGTTTCGACGAGGCAGTGAACGTCACTTGGGCCAAACAACTTGAACGTGCGGGCGTGCATGTGATGTATGGAATTGTCGGCTTAAAGACACATGTGAAGTGCGCGCTAGTCGTGCGAGAAGATGGCGACGGGCTACGCCGGTATGTGCATTTTGGAACGGGCAACTACAACTCAAAAACTGCTGGCCTTTATGAAGACCTTGCAATCTTCACGTGCAATCCTGAACTCGCATCCGATGCTTCGCGTCTCTTCAACCACCTCACTGGGTTTAGCAGAAATGACTTGTATCAACATCTATTAGTTGCTCCAAATCATTTAAAGCCGCGTCTGATTGAGCTGGTTCGCCAAGAAGCCAGTGCCGGGCAAAACGGATACATCCGATTGAAATTGAATTCGCTTGCCGATACTCAAATGATTGAAGCGCTGTATGAAGCAAGTGAAGCCGGTGTAAGAATTGACATCACTGTGCGTGGAATATGTGGCATCCGCCCAGGTGTGCCCGGAATGTCGAGCAACATTACGGTGCGTTCGATTTTGGGTAGGTACCTAGAGCATTCTCGCATTTACAAGTTCGGTAATGGAAATGGCCCAGGAGTGCCGCGTTGGTACATCGGATCAGCAGATCTCATGTCACGCAACCTCGACCGTCGCGTAGAGGCGTTGGTACCTGTGCTGCAGGAAAAGCATCAACAATGGTGTGAAAAGGTGCTTTCATATCTCGCCGACCCCACTGCGCCACACTTTGTGCTCAATGCAGCAGGTCAGTGGGAGCGTTCAGGAGACTCTTTCGCGGTGCGCAATGCTCAAGAAGACCTCTACAAATGGGCTAAAAATCAACAAGAACGTCGAAACTCATCAGCAGGGTATTCTGTGGGCGACGGGAAATAGAGGAGATACAGCCATGGAAGAACTGCGCAAAAGTTTTCACCACGAATTAGATGAAGTTCGGCTCTCACTTGCACGCCTTGCAGCCTCTGTTATTGAAGCAATTCCTCGGGCAACAAACGTCTTGTTGTCGGGAGACCTTGAAGGCGCCGAGTACCTCATTTTGGCCGATGACGAAATTGACTCACGGTCTATTGCACTTGAAGATCGCTGCTATCAACTGCTTGCCTTGCAAGCCCCGGTAGCAGGCGAACTTCGTCAGCTCATTTCTATTCTCAAAATGGTAGGAGAAATTGAACGCTCTGCCGACCTCACCGTAAATATTGCAAAGGCTGCTCGCCGTATTTATGGTCATTCGCTCGATCCAAAGTTGCGTGGCATCATTACCAAAATGGGAGAGCAAGCCCAGCAACTGTTTACTTCTGCCCTGAAATCCTTTGAAGAAAACGATGTTGCTATTGCCGGTGCTATTGACGATATGGACTCGTATCTCGACAGCTTGCAGCGCCAATTTGTACAAGCAATTTTCGAAAGTCATGCTGCGGGAAGTATTGACTTGCAAGTTGCTATTCAATTAGCGGTGGTAGCTCGTTTCTACGAACGTATTGGTGACCATGCGGTGAATATTGGTGAACGCGTACTCTTTATCGTGAGTGGATGGCGCCCCGAAAATAAAGGTGCTGCTCGTCACGCAGCTAAAACCGCCTACGACGACACCTACGGTATTCCTCTTCCTCATTCCGACAACACAGAGGGCTAGCTTTCGTGCTCTTCGTGGGAATTGCCATCGGTTTCATTGTCGGCGCACTCCTTTCACGCCAATTTTTTACGCGTCGTGGAGTCAACAAAGCGAACATTGAATCAATTGAGTTTCCCGAAGAACTTTCACCGTC
>JBIKNT010000215.1:0-3341 GCA_044358465.1 Ilumatobacteraceae bacterium | reverse complement strand
CCACGCGTCGATAAAGACGTTGCGTTTAGCGAGGCACAACGCCTCGCTCGCAAGTAATTCGTTACTTGTAGTCGCGACCGACGTTGCCAACAATTTTTGCTTGGCCAGCGGCGGTGTCATCTTCAATGAGTGCAATCACTGCTACTGCTATATCTTCAGCAGTCAACATCACTGTTGATGCGATGACTGGCGCAAGCCATTCAGCAGGACGCGTACCATCGCCGGTTTGCTTCATGGTCATGTCGGTGTCGACCATTCCAGGAAGAACAGCATTCACGCGAATTCCTTCAGATGCGAACCCCGCACAACTTTCCACAATGCGCACCACGCCAACTTTGGTTGCGGAATACACAGGGTCGGTAGGCATGGCCTGCAATGCGGCCACAGATGCCGTATTTACAATGGCGCCACCACCGCGTGCACGCAAAGCCTTAATTGCTTCTTGAGTGCCCATTGCAACACCACCCAAGTTCACCGCAATGACTGCAGAGATTTTTTCAAGCGATGCTTCCGGCCACAGTGGCTCACCACAAATGAGACCCGCATTGTTGTGCACAATGTCGAGTCCGCCAAAAGCTGCCGTTGCAGAAGCAAACATGGCGCGAACACCAGCAGCGGTAGAAACATCTGCCTTCACCGTGACCACGTTGGCACCAAACACTGCTTGTTGTGCAAGTGCTGCGGTTTCTTTCAAGCCATCTTCGTTGATATCGGCAGCAACCACCTTGGCGCCTTTTTGCACCAGCGCAATGACTGTTGCGCGACCAATACCTGCGCCGGCGCCAGTAACGAGAGCGTGCTTACCTGAGATCTCCATGAGATGACTCTTTTCTTGTGATGTTTAGTCGATGGTGCCGATTTGGGTGCCTACTTCGTAGGTTTCACCCTCTTCACCAGTGATGTGAACAACACCGGCTACTGGAGCTTCAATTTCATTTTCAACTTTGTCGGTTTCAATGCGGTACAACACATCGCCTGGGGTGACGGCATCGCCGTCGGCGACGAGCCATTCAACGAGTGTGCCTTCGGTCATGGAAACGCCGAGCTTAGGAATGCTGATGGGGGTAGACATGGCTCTTGTTCTATCGGATTTTCGTGGCACACTACGAATTATGGATTCTTCACCAGCCCCAGAAGCCCAAAATTCTGACCCTCAGCCCCTCCCCTGGTGGATGAACCCACTCAATATCGTCCTTCTGGTTGTGGCCGGCATCATGCTCTCTGGAGCCGTTGCCTTCACCGTGGGCGAGTCTCGCGGGCGCGGAGCACACAACGGATCCGATATCGGCTTTCTTCAAGACATGCGTCTTCACCACGAGCAGGCAGTGGTGATGAGCCTCGTCTACATCGATGCGTCGAGCGCGGGCACCCCCGAGGGTCTTGCCTCGCGCGGCATATTGCGACTCATTGCGCGAGAAATCATCATCGCTCAATCGTCCGAGTCGGGTCGCATGGTGCAGTTGCTGCGTCAATTCAAAGCATCGGAAACAAATGAAACAGACCAAGTGATGGGATGGATGAATGAGCCACTCCCCCTCGCTCAAATGCCGGGCTATGCCACCGATGCGCAGTTACAGCAACTCCGCAATACTCGCGGCAAAGAAGTAGATACTCTTTTTGCGCAACTCATGATTGCCCACCACAACGGCGGAATTCACATGGCAGAACATGCGAGCATGCATGGCAAAAACAGTGAAGTCACTGCTCTTGCCAAGGTCATGGCCTCTGCTCAAAAATTTGAAGTGAAAGAACTCACTCGCCTCATTGGCGAGAAGTAAAACCCTTTATTTATTGAGTGATTTGATTGCCGCAACGATGTCGGCAACCTGTGGAACAAATGCTGTTTCCAGGTTCTTTGCGTATGGCACCGGAGTGTTTTGGCCACCAACACGAGCAACCGGCGCAGCAAGAGTGCCAAACAGTTCTTCGTGAATACGGCTCGACAATTCAGCACCAAAACCACAGCGCGTGACTGCTTCGTGAACAACAACTGCGCGCTTGGTTTTTGATACCGATGCGAGAACTGTTGCCTCATCGAGTGGAACAAGAGTGCGCAGGTCGATGACTTCAACAGACACGCCTTCGCCAGCAAGAATGTCGGCTGCTTTCACAGCGTCGTGTACTTGCTTGCCGTAAGAAATGACGGTGACGTCTTTTCCTTCACGCACAATGTTGGCCTTGCCAAGTGGAATGCGATTGTCGCCCACAGGAACGTCACATGCGTATTGAGGATCCCAATACATGAGCATTGGCTCAACAAAGAGCACTGGGTCTGGATCGAAAATGGAGCTGATGAGCAAGCCCTTTGCATCGGCTGGGTTCGAAGGAACAACAACCTTGAGCCCTGGTGTATGCACAGCCCATGCTTCAAGCATTTCTGAGTGCTGTGCGCCGAACTGACGACCTGCGCCAGCGCTGGTGCGAATGACCATCGGAACAGTGGTCTGACCACCTGACATGTAGCGAATTTTCGCTGCATGGTTGGTGATTTGGTCGAGACACACGGCAATGAAGTCCATGATCATGATTTCAGCAACTGGCTTGTAACCAGCGATAGCAGCACCTACTGCTGCGCCAATGATGGCAGCTTCAGAAATCGGGGTCTTACGCACACGGTGTGTTCCGTATTTTGTAGAGAGGCCCTTGGTGATTTTGTACACGCCACCAGATGGCTCGGCAATGTCTTCGCCCAACAAGAAAACTTTCTCGTCGAGACCCATTGCGATGTCCATAGCTTCATTGAGCGCGAGGCCCATAGGAATAATGCGGGGTTCAGTAGTGGTCATGGTTGTCTCTCACTTAATGATTTCTTCGTAAACGTCTGTGTACAACTCGTCGAGTGATGGTTCAGGGCTATTCATTGCGAATTCCACTGCATCGTCCACCATCGCAACGATCTTGTCTTCGATTTCAGCAAGCTGTGCTTCGTTGGCGTGGCCGTTTTCCAACAACCAGGCACGGAAGGCCGGTACTGGGTCGGCAGCCATTGCAGCTTTGCGCTCTTCTTTTGGCATGTACTCCATGGCATCACCCATGAGGTGGCCATAAAAGCGATACGTACGAGCTTCAATGAGAGTAGGACCCTCGCCTGCACGCGCGCGTGCGATTGCTTCGCCAGCGGCATGCCACATTGCAACAGGATCATTACCGTTCACTGTTACTGCAGGCATTCCGTATGCGGCTCCGCGCTCTGAGATGTACTCCACACCTGTCGACATCGCCATTGGTGTGTGCTCGCCATAAAGGTTGTTTTGGCAAACAAAGACGACAGGCAATTTCCATACAGCGGCCATGTTCAAACCTTCATGGAAAGCACCGATATTTGATGCACCATCGCCGAA
>JBIKNT010000214.1:0-3345 GCA_044358465.1 Ilumatobacteraceae bacterium | reverse complement strand
TGGACCGCTAAAACACAAGAGGCTGTTGCTGCAACTCTTGACGATGCTCGCGGGCGCAGTAACCCAGCAATTACTCCCGACCATTTGATGTCAGCCTTATTGCGGCAAGACGGCACCATTGTTCCAGGCATTTTGCAAAAACTCGGTGTTGCACCATTGATGCTGCGCAATAAGGCCGATGAGGCCGTGAGTAAGTTGCCACACGCATATGGCAGTGAAGAGCCACGCATGAACCGCGAGCTCAGCAACGTTTTTGAAAACGCCGACAAGTTGCGTACCGATCTCCATGACGACTACTTGTCGGTGGAACATTTACTTCTTGCAATGAACCAGCGCGTAGGCATTGGTAGTGAAGAAATGCTGCTGGCCTTGCGTGAAGTACGCGGTTCGCATCGCGTCACATCTCAAAACCCCGAAGAGCAGTTTCAGGCATTAGAAAAATACGGCCTCGATCTCACTGCCCGTGCGCGCGAAGGAAAAATTGACCCGGTCATTGGTCGCGACGAAGAAATTCGTCGAGTCATTCAAGTGCTCTCTCGCCGCACAAAAAACAACCCTGTTCTGATTGGAGAACCAGGTGTAGGTAAAACCGCAATTGTTGAAGGATTAGCGCGCCGTATTGCCGATGGCGACGTGCCTGAAGGTTTGAAAAACAAGCGCCTCATATCACTCGATATCGCATCAATGCTTGCTGGTGCAAAATATCGTGGTGAGTTTGAAGAGCGATTGAAAGCTGTGCTTAAAGAAATTACCGACGCTCAAGGTGATGTCATTACCTTCGTCGATGAAATGCATACGTTGGTAGGTGCCGGTGGTGCAGAAGGCGCAATGGATGCTGGCAACATGATTAAGCCCATGTTGGCACGGGGTGAGTTGCGCATGATTGGGGCCACCACGCTCGATGAATTTCGCAAGCATGTAGAAAAAGACGCGGCACTAGAACGTCGTTTTCAACAGGTGTACGTGGGTGAGCCAAGTGTGGAAGACACCATTGCCATTTTGCGCGGCCTGAAAGAGCGCTACGAAGTACACCACGGAGTACGTATTCAAGACAGTGCACTCGTGAGTGCCGCCGTGTTATCAAATCGTTATCTCACTAATCGTTTTTTGCCCGACAAAGCAATTGACCTTGTTGACGAAGCAGCCAGCAAACTGCGTATTGAAATCGATTCACTTCCTACAGAAATTGACGTAGTTGACCGGCGTATTTTGCAATTGGAAATTGAGCGCGTTGCACTCGACAAAGAAACCGACGTGGTGTCGCGTGAACGTCTTGATGCAATTCATGAAGAACTCGACCGTTTGCAAGAGCAGACCGATGAAATGAAAGTGCACTGGAATGCAGAGAAAGAAGCCATCGCTGCCATTCGCACTTTGAAAGAAGAACTTGAAGCGTTGCGTTCGATTGTTGAACGCGAAACCGACTTGGCCAAAGCAGCAGAAATTAGTTACGGCCGCATTCCCGAACTCGAACGTCGTATTTCGGGCGCAACCGAGCATCTCAATACTTTGCAACTCGGTAACCGCATGTTGAAAGAAGAAGTAGACGCCGAAGATATTGCTGAAGTAGTAGGTAAATGGACGGGTGTTCCCGTGAGCCGACTCCTTGAGGGTGAAATGAGCAAACTCGTATTGCTCGAAGGCCTGCTGCACAATCGGGTCATTGGTCAAGACGCTGCCGTCACCGCAGTTGCCAATGCGGTACGGCGTAGTCGTGCTGGTTTGTCTGACCCCAATCGACCCATTGGTTCATTTATGTTCTTGGGCCCAACGGGTGTGGGCAAGACCGAACTCGCTCGCGCGCTCGCAGAATTTCTCTTCGACGACGAACGAGCCATGGTGCGCATCGATATGGCGGAGTACATGGAGAAGTTTTCCGTGAGTCGCCTCGTGGGTGCCCCTCCGGGTTATGTGGGTTATGAAGAAGGTGGGCAACTCACCGAAGCAGTACGCCGTCGCCCTTACAGCGTGGTGTTGCTCGATGAAATTGAAAAAGCGCACCCTGAAGTGTTCAACATTTTGCTGCAAGTGCTCGACGATGGCCGCCTCACCGATGGGCAAGGTCGCACTGTCGACTTCACCAATGTGGTGCTTATTATGACAAGCAACTTGCCCGGTGACCCACTTGAGTTTTTCCGACCCGAGTTCATTAACCGTGTCGACGACATTGTGCGTTTTCGCTCTCTCACACAAGAGGACCTCGGTGCCATTGTCGATATTCAGTTGCAACACCTCATTACTCGCATGGCCGACCGTCGCATTACTTTGGCAGTCACTCCCGAAGCGCGTTTGCTGCTCGCCGAAAAAGGGTACGACCCCAGTTATGGTGCCCGCCCTTTGAAGCGACTTATTCAACGTGAAATTGCCGATAAGGCGGCAGTGCTTATCTTGGAAGGCAAAGCTGTGGAAGATTCCACAGTCTTGGTTACTGCAAATAACAGTGAACTTGATGTGCAACTACAAACGAGTGTGTAGAAATTTAGCCGAGGGCAATTTTTACGGCAGCTGAAACACGCGAGCCATCGGCACCCGTGCCAACGCGTTCGCGAACAGCTTTCACTACAACACCCATTGCCTTGCCGCCGGTTGCGCCTGCGGCTGCAGCTTTGGCTGCTTCTTCTTGCACAATGGTGGTGAGTTCTTCATCGCTCATGGCAGCAGGAAGATAACGCTCGATGATGGCGTACTCTGAGCGTTCTTTTTCAGCGGCTTCGTTACGACCATTGTCGGCATAAATTTGGGCAGCTTCAGTGCGCTTTTTTCCTTCTGCAAGAAGAACGGCCATTACTTGGTCGTCAGACAAGACCACTGCTTCATCGCCAGCAACTTCGGCATTCATGACTGCAGCAATGACCATACGCAAAGTAGACACGGTTGCTTCATCGCGTGCCTTCATGGCAGTAGTGAGGTCTGCTTTCAATGTTTCTCTTAATGAACTCATGAATGATCTCCAGTAGTGAATCGATTGGTAATGGCGTTGGCGTGCGCAGGAAAACCTTCGTGCTCGGCCAATGTGATGATTGATGGAGCCATGCGACGTAAGGCAGTTTCATTGGAACGAGCAATTGCCGTGCGCTTCAAAAATGCTTCTGCGGTAATGCCCGAGGAAACATGTGCAAAGCCGCTGGTCGGCAAAGACGCCGGGCAACCAATCAGGAAGTTGGCTGCACTAAAGGGTGTGTGTTGTCCAATGAGAATTTCGCCGGCATTCACGAGTTCGTCAACAAGTGCATCAACGGCATTCTCATCAACTGCTACCTGCAAGTGCTCAGGTGCGTATTGGTTGGCAACTTCCGCAGCCTCACTGAGTGATGAAACAAAAACCACTCCGCCATTTGGCCCAAG
>JBIKNT010000036.1:0-11101 GCA_044358465.1 Ilumatobacteraceae bacterium | reverse complement strand
ACCAAAGTAACCATTGAAGTTAGTGGCGCCACCCGAGTTGCTTGTTCCAATTGCGAGTTCCCATGGGCCGCGTGCGCAACGGGCAAGGCCTGTTGCCCATGCTTGGACAACTTTGATGATGTCGGCATGGGAAATGGTGATGCCAAATCCGCTCCCGCCTGTTGCTACCTGCCTGCCAAAGAAGAGTCCAATGACGCCTTGCTTCACTTTGGTGGCCTGCTCACATGCTGCAGTTTCAGCACTTGGCAGAGTTCTTTCTAACGGGTAAACATCGCGACCACGTACATAGCTTGAGATAGGTACGTTCCACAGATCACTTGTTTTGTCGGGAGGTGTGTCGGGATACCAAACAGTGAGCGCGCGCGATGGGGTGACGGGAAGAGCGCTAGAGGCATCGGCAGAGACAGCGCGAATGCGAAATGCACGACTTCTTGTGAGGCGAGGAGGTTTTCCACGTGATCCGATACTGAGTTGGAGTCGACATACTTTTGTGCCAATGACGGTGAGGATGGGGCCGTTGCGCACGCAGCTACCAGTTGCTCTCCATGTTCGTATCCCCGTGACGTTAGTGGTGATGAGCGAGGCGAGTGGTTGGCGAGAATTGGGGGCCAGTGTTGTTGAATTCCATTTGAAAGTGGGTGTAACGCGTGCATGTGTGACCTGAAGCGGTGCAAACGCGGTGACCGCGATGATGCTGCTGAGGAAAAGACCAAGAAGTTTTTTCATAAGAACCCTTTCGCTTCAGGTGAGAGCTAGATGGCTGCTTTTCTTAGTATCTCGGGGATTTGCATGTTTAGGCCCCAATTCGTACTCATTTTCTCTCAAAATTCACCAAGGAAACGTTCTTACCCGTTGGTATCGCATATCGTAGAGAAATGAACGATGTTGCGCTTCTCAACGAACTAGAGCCCGAGGCAGAGCGCCTTTTGAATCGGCATTTAGATTCCGATGAGCCATGGTATCCACACGACATTGTTCCTTGGGAACGTGCAGCTCGTTTGGCAAAAGACGGTTTTAGTTATGCAGCAGATTCCATCCCTGAAGGAGTACGTTCTGCATTGCTGGTGAACTTGCTCACTGAAGACAATCTTCCGTGGTACACGCGCACCATTTCTCGCATGTTTGGTGGCGACACCGCATGGGGAACTTGGGCACAGCGTTGGACCGCTGAAGAAGGTCGACATGCAATTGCGATGCGCGACTACATCACAGTGAGCGGTCTGCTCGACCCATCAGAGTTGGAAGATGGCCGCATGATTCAGGTCAGTAGTGCAATGGTTCCTGAACCAGAGTCAGCCGCCGATGGTATGTGCTACGTAGCTGTGCAAGAACTTGCCACACGCATTTCACATCGCAACACAGGCACCATGTTGAACGATAAAGCTGGTTACGACGTCATGATGCGGCTCTCGGCCGATGAGAATCGTCATCACTTGTTTTACAGAGACTTAGTGACCAAGTTGTTCGAAGTGCATCCGTCAATGGCGATGGAAGCCTTAACACGCCAAGTGAAGAACTTCTCTATGCCTGGTTTAGGCATTCCTGGTTTCGTTGGTCATGCTCGCGCCATTGCCAAGGCTGGTATTTACGACATGAATATTCATCACGACAAAATTATTGTGCCGCTTCTCACTCGTCAGTGGGCAATTGAAAAAGTTGAAGGTCTCACAGCTGCTGCAGAACAAGCACGCATTTCGCTGGTCTCGCACGTGGAACGTGTTGGCAAGGCCGCAAAGCGCATGGCAGAGCGTGCAGCAGAGCGAGCCTCGGTGCTTGAAAGCGAAAAAACTAGCGACTAATTAACTGGCGGCAACCTGTGCCGTGAGCATTTCAATAATTCCTTCAGGAACAAAGTTATTTTCGGTGGTGGTGCTTGCTTCGACGAGTTCCACCATGCGATTCACTACTTCAATAGGGTCCATCTGATTCGTGGTCACCATCTGACGCATGGTTTGATGCAATTCAGTTGCTGGTGCATTGACCGATGCTTCATTGAACCACTCCCACATTGAGTCGGCCATGCGGTCGTTGAAGCCAGTGTTGTATGGGCCAGGGTTGAGCAGCGTCACATCAATGCCTTGGGCGGCCATTTCGGCGCGCAATGACTTGCCGAACGCTTCAAGTGCGTGCTTGGTCATGGAGTACGGGCCGAAGGCTGGCCCCGCAAGTACTCCGGCAATTGAGGAAACAATGATGACGCGACCTTTTCCGCGCTTCACCATTTGTGGGAGTACTGCCTGTGTAATGGCAATGGTGCCAAAAACGTTGACCTCGAATAGAAAGCGAACGCGGTCCATGGGGACATCGGCCATTGGGCCTGTTTGTCCGGCTCCGGCGTTGTTGAGGAGAACATCAACATTCCAACCATTGATCTTTTGAATGTCGGCGGCATTGGTGATGTCGAGCTTCTCGACCTGTAGTTGTGGAGCCTCGGCGCGAAGCGCAGTGGCTTGGGCTTCGGTCTCTGTTGTGGCAATGACGTGGTGGCCACGCGCGCTCAATGCGAGCGCAGCCCCTTTGCCGAAACCTGAACCTGCACCTGTAATGACAACTGTTAATGACATAAAACCCCCTCAACCTGCAGTGTAGTGCTAATTCGTTATCGAAGAGGACGACAGACCATAATCTAAGGAGTTCAATCAAGGGGAAATGATGTCGCAGTTGCTCAATCGTAAAGTTGTTTTGAAGTCTCATCCGCAGGGCGCCCTCAAAGAGTCTGACTTTGAAATCGTGAACGATGCGGTTGGCGAAGTTACTGCTGGTTCAGTGCTTGTGCGTGTTGATGTTCTCTCCATCGACGCTTTTATTCGCACCACGCTCGACGGTGGAGGTTTCCACACATCGGCACAACTTGGTGGCGTAGTGCCAGCGCTCGGCGTGGGCACAGTGGTGGAAAGTGCCGACCCTGGTTTTGCTGTTGGCGACACAGTCACGGGTCCGTTTTGCTCGCAAAGCTATGCGCTCTTGCCTTCAGTGATGTTGCGCAAACTCGATACTTCAATTGCCCCGGCTACTGCTTTTCTTGGTGCATTGGGTATGGCAACGGGTCTCACTTCATACACCGGCATTGTGTACGTAGGAAAGGCCAAGGCAGGCGACACCGTCGTTATCTCAGGAGCAGCTGGTGCTGTTGGCTCTTTGGCAGGGCAAGTAGCTCGACTCTCAGGGGCGTCAACGGTTATCGGTATTGCCGGAGGCAAACACAAAGTTGACTTCTTGGTGAACGAGCTTGGCTATACTGCAGCCATTGACTATCGCAATGAGAACGTAGAAAAGCGTCTCGCAGAACTCGCGCCAAATGGTGTCAACCTCTTTTTTGACAATGTGGGTGGAGATGTTCTCGACGCAGTGTTGATGAACATTGCCGAAGAAGCTCGCGTGGTTCTATGCGGCGCGGTTTCACAATACGAAAATATGGCCGACGTCCGTGGACCAAAGAATTACCTGAAAATTCCGGAGCGCAACGCCAGCATGCTTGGGTTCACCATCTTCCACTATGCCCACAAGCACGCTGAAGCTGAAGCGCAAATGGGCAAGTGGCTCAAGAGTGGCGAGTTGAAAGTTCGTGAGCAAATTGAAGAAGGAATTGAAAACTTCCCCGCAACAGTGCGCCTGCTACTCGACGGCGGCCATTACGGCAAGTTAATGCTGCGAGTGCATTAATCCCTACTTTTTTGTTCACTGCATTTTGTGTTCCGTTCGGCGTACGTTGCAAGTATGTATGAAACGCCACTAAGTGATGTGTCAGGAAAATGGGTAGTTGCTGCGGTCACGCGTGATTACTGCGACATCTGGCATGTGTCTGAAAGTCATGGTCGAGAGGTGATGCATTTGCATCGACCTGATGAAGGTGTTGAACATCATCATGTTCGCCAAGCCCAAGAGCATCATGGGCATCGCAGTGACCAAGGAAGCACTGAGTACTACAAGTACATCGCTGCAGTGCTGTCGAGTGCTTCCGACGTCATGCTTGTTGGGCATGGCTCAGGAAAGTCGAGCATTGTTGAGGAGTTTGCTGAGTACTTCAGCAAGCATCAACCAAAGGGCTACAAATTAGTGACCGAAGTGCGCCATGTGAATCTTCCTGCTCTTTCAGGCGGAGAACTGATACAGATGGCTCATCAATGGAAAAATGAGCAAAGGGAATTTGGCGCTTAGAGAGTTGAAACGCGCAGCGCGCGGTACTGCTGGATCGCTCGGTCGGCAGTGATGCCCAGCACTGCGAGTGGGCCGATGAGAAGGATCAGTTTCTCGGTGAGGTTGACGTCTGCTGTTTGAAACGACATCACCAGTATCGCTGCGACCCATATGGCCATGGAAAGTACATTTACTTTGCGTAGACGATGAACCTTGATGGTGTGGGCAAACTCAATATTGCTGAGTGTGAGAACCGAAAGTATGAGGGTGATTGAAATGTTGACACTCGCGCCGGCGTCGAGCAGCCAAAGTGTGGGAACCACCATGTTCCAGGCTGCGGGAAAACCTCGGAAATAGTGATCGCTTGATTCAATGTTGTTTTGACTAAACCAAAGCGCTGAAGAACCGATAACAGCAGCAATAGCAATTTTGCCCAGGTTCCCGTGAGTGACTACACCAAATTGCCACATGAAAGCAGCAGGAACAATGACGCAGGTGACATAGTCAATGACCAAATCGAGTATGTAGCCATCAAAACGAGGAACCTCAGAATCGGAGAGCCATTTGCGCGCGATGGGACCGTCGATGCCGTCGATAACGAGTGCAACAATGAGCCAAACAACCGCACTCGTGGGGGAATTGTCGAGCACTGCGACTAACGCCGCCATGCCGGCAAGAATTCCTGTCACGGTGAGGGCATGAATGGAAAGATCTCCACGAGTTTCTGTCACAAGGGAGGATCCTTTTTTGCGCACCTCACGACTGTACCGTGTCTCGCCAGATGGGTCATGTTTTGGGCTGGAATTACTCTGGCTTGTAATGAGGCAAACGCTTTTCTGCAAATGCCTTCCATGTTTCTGTGGCATCTTGTGAAAATGTCGCCATAATCTGCTGCCGATTTTCTAGGTCGATAGCGGCCTGCATCCCAGGAATCTCAAGCGCACTCCACATGCCTTCTTTGGTCAATGCGACCCCGATTGGCGAATTCAGCATGATTTCACGAGCTTTAGAAAATGCGCGCTCAAGCAATTGATCGGGCTGCGCAGTTTCCAAAATGAGGCCAATTCGCTCTGCTTCTTCAGCCTGGAAAATGCGGCCGGTCAACATGAGTTCTTGAGCACGTGCGGCTCCTATGAGGCGTGGAAGCAACCAACTTGTGCCAATATCGCACGCTGAGAGTCCGATGCGGATGAAAGCAGCATTGAACTTGGCTGCAGTAGATGCAAGGCGAATATCTGAGCCAAGGACGAGGGCAAACCCGCCACCCGCAGCGGCACCGTTCACTGCAGAAATAATGGGTTGCGGAATGGATCGCATATGTGGAATGAGAGACGCAATGTGTTTCTGGGTGGCAAACCCAGATTCCACTTTTCCGGTGTGCGGCATGCCGGGCGCAACGCCATAACCAGTGAGATCTAAACCTGCGCAGAAACCCTTACCGGCGCCTGTAAGTACAACCACTCGGGTGTGGGGATCTACAGAGATATCATCGAGTGCATTGTGTAGCGCACTCACCAATTCTGAGGTCATCGCATTGAGTTTGTCGGGGCGATTCAATGTGATGAGAGCGATGCCCTCTTCGGGATGTGAAATGTCAACAACGGCCATGTCACATCTTGTCATGCTGCAGAGGTGACAAAACGAAACGTGAGGTTGATGCGCGAAGAGGTGACTTTCTTGCTGCGGGCGATGCTGTGTTGCCAGCATTGCTGAGAAAGCCCACTCATGAGAAGGAGTGAGCCATGGGGGAGAATTACTGAGGCTTTTTCTTTGTTCAAGCGATGTCGAAAGTCGAAGCGACGTTCTGCGCCAAATGACACGGAGGCAATAACAGGCTCGGGCCCATTGCATGGTTCATCGTCGGAATGCCAACCCATGGCATCGTTGCCATCGCGATAGAGGTTGGCCAGTGCTGAATTGAATTGGTATCCCGTTTGCCGCATGAGGGCATCGCGGACCTTTGCAAGGGTGGGCGTCCACGTATGAGCGATTCGCTCAACACCGGAATAGGTGTAGTGAATGCTGTTGTCGGCTATCCATGCAGAGCGCCTAGGTTCGGGAACTTTCTTGCCGAAGAGCACAAGATGATGGTCTTCCCAAGGCACTTCGTTCATGAGCGTACTAAAGCACTCGTCGGCATCTTCAGCGTTGAGAAAATGTGGGAACAACTGTGCACTGCCGTCAAATGGCAGTACCTCTAGGGAATTGGCAGGGAATAGCGACGTCACGCTGTTGATGAAACTTTTGACTTTTTAGGACGAGGCCGCATTGTTGGTGCAGCATCTTCATCGTGAATATTGAAATATGCATAGACCGCGCCGAGCGCAGTGACAATGACTGACCCAAGAAATGCAGCGTGGTAGCCCGACATTGCTGCCACTGGTGCGCTGTTGTCGGGCAAGGCGTGGTTCATGCGAGACACAAAGATGGTGGCAAAAATTGCCACACCTAGGGCGGCAGATGTTTGACGCTGTGCGGAGAAAATGGACGATGCGCGACCGGTATCGCGTGCTTCAATATTTGAATAGGTCGACGCTTGTAAACCAACGAACGAGAAAGCCGCTCCACAACCACGAATGAACATCAAAATGCGAATTGTCCACATGCTGGTGTCGAGATCAAGAAATGCAAAAGGCAATGAAGCGAGTGTGGCAACAACAAGCCCAAAGGTGACGAGTCGACGTGGCCCCACTGTGTGGTACAGGCGTCCAACAACTTGGCTCATCAGAATGACGCCACAAGCTTGAGGCAGGGTGGTGAGACCCGACTCCAGTGCCGTTGCGTTAAATGGCCCTTGCAGCATTTGAGGCAAGAGAAAGAGAAATGCCGCGAAACTTCCATAAGCCATGGTGTTGGTGATGTTGGCGTTACGAAAAATGCGGTCTTTGTAGAGGCGTAAGGCGAGCATCGGTTCCTTGACCGTCAGTTCCACTTTGACGAGCAGTGCAAAAAGAGCAAGCCCGCCAAGGCCCGTCACGAGTACTGGAGTGGAAAACCATCCGTATGTTGGCCCTTGTGAGAGGGCGTAAAGAATTCCAGATAAGCCAACTCCCGAGAGTACAAAGCCGGGGATATCAAATTTTCCCGCCTGGGGTTCTTTGTGCTCTTTCAGAAAAATGGCGCCGAAAATAAAGCCGATCACGCCGATGGGCAAGTTGACATAGAAAATCCAGCGCCATGAGAGATTGTCAACAATGGCACCTCCGATAATGGGTCCGAGAGCTGGCGCGACAACGGTGGGCACAATCAAAATAGTTGATGCACGTGCCCGCTCTGCGGGCGGAAACGATCGATAGAGCATGGCTGTTCCCACGGGAACGAGCATGCCTCCACCCACACCTTGAAGTAGGCGAAAGACGATGAGTTGGCCAAGGCTGTTCGATTGCCCACACAGAGCTGACGCGGCCGTGAACAAAAAAAGGGCAAAGAGGAAAGTCTTCTTCGTCCCCACTTTGTCGCCGATCCAGCCAGAAGCGGGAATCCATACTGCGAGTGCCAAGAGATAGCCGATCACGACCCATTCTGTTGATGCTGCCGAGGCGCCAAATTCCTCTTCGAGAGTGGGGATCGCCACGTTCATAATGGTGGTGTCCATGATTTCGAGGAACAGACCCAATACAAATGTGACAGCAACGATCCATTTGTAATCAAACTTTTCACGCAGTGCGCTCATGAGCCCCCTAGGTCCACCACGCAGACTAGTGACTCACTTGGCTTACTATGGCAACGGGGGTTTTCATGAGCAGTCAGATGAACAATATTCGCTACAACCCGTTTAGCGCTGAAGTGTTGGCAGATCCTGCCGCAGCGCATAAAGAACTTCGTGAGAAGTGCCCGGTGCATGCCTTTCGTGAGCATCAACCATTCTTTACTTCTTTGAGTAAACATGAAGATGTCTTGGCCGCTTTGAAAAACATTGACGTCTTCTCGTCACAGTGGGGCCAAGGACCTGGTCGTAAGCCCGCCATTGCGTTGTTTAGTGACCCGCCGAATCACACGAAGTTTCGTCGCCTCGTGAACACTTCATTTACCCCTCGTGCAGCGATGGCACTTGAGCCAATGATCGTTGCTCTAGTAGAAGAGCTGGTGAACGTGATGAGTTCTCAGCAGGGCAACAAAGCCGATCTGCACGATCTGCTTGCAATGCCTCTTCCCGTTATTGTGATTGCTCGCATGCTGGGAGTGCCGGAAGATATGCGCGACACTTTTAAAGAGTGGAGTGATGCACAGCTGCAGGGTATGAACATGGTCGACCCCGAACGGGAAATTGCCGCACGACGTGCAATGAGCGAGTACCTCATTAATGAAGTGAATATTCGTCGTGATCTCATTGCGCAAGGTCGCGAGTTGCCGAACGATCTGATTTCGGAGTTAACGCAGGCTGCAATGTCGCACGATGACCCGCTCACCGATGCTGAAATGCTTTCTATGTTGGTGCAAATTTTGGTCGGAGGAAATGAAACAACTACTTCTCTCATCACCAACTTGGTGTGGCGCTTGTTGGAAGACCGCTCAAGATGGAATGCGGTGGTGAGCAACCCTGAACTCATCGATGTCGCTATTGAAGAGAGCCTACGATTCGACCCACCGGTGTTGGGTTTGTATCGCACCACCACGTGTCCGGTGACGATGTCGGATACAGAAATTCCCAGCGATGAAAAAGTGATGGTGCTCTACGCCTCAGCTAATCGCGACCCCGCTGCGTGGGAAGACCCCGACACCTTTCGTCTCGACCGCGACCTCAATCAGTTGCGCCGTCACTTGTCTTTCGGCTTTGGGTTACACGTGTGCCCTGGAGCTGCGCTATCGCGAACAGAAACACGCATTGCATTGCGCAAACTCATTGACCAATTTCCCACACTGGAATTAGATGGTGAACCAGAGCGTATTGAAACCTTCTTGTTATGGGGTAAACGCACCTTGCCTGTGAAGTGGTGACGAATAGCTTTTTACCACTGCATATCGGGTGAGTACACGGCGTTTTGGTTGCCCATTGCATTTCCGGCGTCGGCAATGAGTAGTTGTCCGGTCAGCGACCTTGCAGCAGGGGAGCACAAGAACAAGATGTGAGCAGCAGTTTCTTCAGGGCTTTGCAAGCGCTGAATTGGTGTGTCGCGAATGATGCGCTCGGTGTACTCCACAACGTCGGGAGAAATGTTGGCCACTTCTTCTTCGCGGAAACCTTGAGTATCGACTGGCCCAGGAGCGAGAGCATTCACAGTGACACCACGATGTGCGAGGTAGAGCGCTGTTGTTTTGGTCATATTCACCACACCCGCGCGGGCCGCGCCTGAGTGTAAAAAGAGTGGTGCGCCGCGGTCGCCCACTTGGTTGTGCACCACGTTGACAATGGACCCGTCACCGGCGGCAATGAGATCGGGGACAAAGCGACTGAGCATGTTCCATGTTCCATGCAAGTTGAGGTCTACAACGGCGCGAAAACCGCGGTCGGAAATCTCTGAAGGGCGGGCAGGGAATTGTCCACCGGCATTGTTGATGAGGAAATCGAGTTTGGTAAATGAACCCATCACCATGTCTCGCAAAGATTCCACGCTTTCCGTATTGCGAATATCGCATACCTGGGAAATGCAGCGCACGCCGAGAGCCTCGATGTCGGCATGTGTTTTAGCCAAGTTGTCGGCATCACGAGCAGCAAGGGCTACGTCGGCGCCCAATTGTGCAAAGCCGAGCGCGGTTGCGCGGCCGATGCCACGACCACCACCTGTTACAAGAACAGTACGACCTCGAAAGAGGCCAGGGGCAAAAGTTTCCGCTGCGGTGTTGGGGGTGCTTGTCATTCCAACGAGAGTAGCGAACTACCATCGGGTCTATGCGAGCGGTGATCTGTAAAGAGTTAGGTCCATTGGAAAATTTGTCTGTCGAAGAGGTTCCTTCGCCGCCATTGCTAAGTGGGCACGTCCGTCTACGTGTTCTGGCAAGTGGTGTCAATTATGTAGACGGTCTCCTCATTCAGGGCAAATACCAAATCAAACCGCCAACCCCTTTTGTTCCAGGAATGGAAGTTGTCGGTGAAATAGTGGAGTGTTTTGAAGATGTTTCGTCTGCGCTCATGGGGAAACGCGTTCTTGCAAACGTAGGTTTTGGTGGTTTTGCAACAGAAGCAGTGGTGCGGGCCGATCGTGTCATCGCTATTCCCGACACGTTGACAACTGGTCAGGCGGCAAGCTTTTTGCAGAGTTACCTCACCGGTTGGTTTGCGCTCACCCGGCGGGCTCACATCAGTGTCCAGTCACCTGGAAAAGAGCAGTGGATGTTGGTGTTGGGTGCAGGAGGCGGTGTGGGTCTTGCCGCAGTCGATATCGGTGTTGCATTAGGCCTCAAGGTCATTGCGGCGGCTTCCTCTGAAGACAAACGAGAATTGGCACGTGTACGAGGTGCTGTTGCTGTCATCGACTCTGCCAATGAAGATGTGAAGGAGCGGGCGAAAGAAATATCTGGGGGCGGAGTAGATATTTTGTACGACCCAGTGGGTGGTGCTCTAGGTGAGACCTGCTTGCGTGCCTTGGGCGAAGATGGCCAATACCTTGTCATCGGATTCGTCGGCGGAATTCCTCAGTTGCCCGCAAACCAGGTGCTCCTGCGCAATCGCAGGGTCATTGGAGTCGACTGGGGAGCATGGGCCGGTCGCAACCCAGAAGGCAATGCTCGACTTCTTGAAGAGGTGTTGGCAAAAATTGCGGCAAAACAGCTCAGCCCGGTTGAACCCCAGGTGTATTTGTTGAGCGAGGCAGCCAAGGCGCTCGCCGATCTTGGAGAACGTCGTGTGGCGGGCAAAGTGGTACTCGTCGCCGACGAAGCGAAATAGGTAGTCTGAGTTAATGGCTACTCTTAAACCTTTCAAATTCGGCGCAAAAGCAAAGACCGCAGGTAGCGGTAAAGAATGGGCAGACATTGCCAAGCAAGCTGAAGACCTTGGTTATGTCTCCTTGCAAATGGACGACCA
>JBIKNT010000213.1:0-3387 GCA_044358465.1 Ilumatobacteraceae bacterium | reverse complement strand
ACGAAACTGATGGGCCACAACATGAACTCGCGTTGCTTGCGTGCATTGCAGCCGTCGTTGCATGGAGCGTAGGTCCGCTGTTCGTCGCTGGCATCACTGCGCCGTCTATTGCGTTCACGCCCATTCGTTTGTTGTTGTCTGTACCGGTCATGACCCTGTCGGCATACATGTCGGGCGGTCGTCTTTCTGTTGACATGGTGAAAAAGTGCTTTGTGCCTGGCGTGCTTTTCGCGGCTTCAATGCTGAGCGGTTTCATGTCGTTTCAACACACGTCTATAGCGAACGCCACTCTCATTTCTGCACTGCAACCAGTGCTCATGTTGCTGGTGGCTCCACGACTTTTTGGCGAGCGCCCAACGGTGTTGCGCATATGTATGTGTGTAGTTGCTCTTGGCGGCGTGAGCATGGTGGTGCTTGCGGCGAAAGCAAATAGCGAAGCAGGCCTGAGTGGTGACTTGTACGCACTCATCAACTTGGTGGTGTGGAGCGCATATTTTGTTGTGGCAAAACGAGCTCGAGATGCAGGCACGCACGCCGGCTCGTTCTTGGCAGCGGTCTTTTTGGTTGCAACACTGGTGCTTGTTCCTGTTGCCATCATTGTGGGTGCCGATTTTTCGTCCGTGAATGGCAACGACTGGTGGCTCATTGCTGCCCAAGTTGTTATTCCTGGGCTCATTGGGCACACACTCATCACGTGGGCCACGCGTTATCTCGACATCACTTTGGTATCGCTCATTAACTTATTGAGCCCAGCTATTTCCATGGCGGGTGCTTGGATCATTTACAGCCAATCTATGCAGACCCTGCAGGTAGTGGGCGCCATCGTCATGCTGATTGCAGTAGGAGTTGTGGTGCGTACGCGGAACTCAAATGTCCAACCCGTTGCAGAGGCCATTACTGCGGAATAATGCGGTATGACACAACAACGTTTTCTCAATAGGGTTGCGCTCGTTACTGGTGGGGCAAGTGGAATGGGTCGTCAAATTGCTCTCTCCTTTGCCGCTGAAGGCGCCAAAGTAGTGGTGGGCGATATTCAAGATGAGATGGGTGCAGAAACTGTTGCCATCATCACGGCTGCCGGTGGGCAAGCAGTATTTCAAAAGACCGATGTTTCACAAACAGCAGATGTTGATGCACTCGTGGCGCTCGCGGTGTCGCACTTCGGTGGCTTGAATCATGCGGTGAATGCGGCGGCCATTGAAGGCGAAGCACCAGAACTTGCACTCTTGGAAGAAGATGTTTTTGACCGCATCATTGCCGTCAACTTGCGTTCAGTCTTTCTTTCCATGCGGGCAGAAGTGCGCGCGTTCTTAGCTGCGAAAACTGGTGGCACCATCGTGAACATTGCGTCCACCAACTCGTATCGCCCGCAGCCCGGGCAAAGCGCCTACACCTCGTCGAAGTTTGCTGTTGCGGGTATCACCAAAGCTGCTGCAATTGAATATGCGGGTCGCGGCATTCGCATTAACGCTGTTGCTCCAGGAAGCATCGATACGCCAATGTTGCGCAACGCCATGGCACGTCGCAAGCGTGGAAGCGAAGAAGACACCATTGCCCGCCTTAGCCTCATTGGGCGCTTTGGCACCGTGGAGGAAATTGCTCATGCCACGCTGTGGCTCAGTAGCGATGAAGCCACCTACACCATGGGCCACGTGATGGCTGTTGACGGGGGATATCTCTCGCGTTAAGGGGTATTCAATGAAATAGGGCCACGCCGTCGGTTTTGGGGGCGGGGCTGATAACATTTCCCTCGCTACGCGGATGTGGCTCAGTGGTAGAGCATCACCTTGCCAAGGTGAGGGTCGCGAGTTCGAATCTCGTCATCCGCTCCAATAAAGGAGCACATAGCTTCTTTCGGTTCTTTTCACCGGAAATCAGGCCCCTTCGGGGGTCTTTTTTCTTTCTCGGGTCAAAAAGTTGCTCCTTGATCTTTTTTAGAGATATGCCTAATCTCCTTTTCAGATGGCGATCAATTCGCTGCCGAGGGCTTCGTTGCCTCACCGCCTAAGTAGGCCGTTCACTAGTGCCCTGCTCATTGCAGCCTGCGGGGTGTGGGTGATCGAGTCGTCACACGTTCAACCTGTCTCGGCTGTGTCTGCGCCGCTGGCCAGTGTGAGTTCGGTGAGTGCGGGTTTGGGTTTCACGTGCGCCGTCGCCGATGGTGGTGTGAAGTGCTGGGGCAAAAATGATGTGGGGCAGTTAGGAAATGCTTCCACAACATCGAGCACGTATCCCGTGCAGGTCTCTGGTCTGACATCGGGTGTTTCGTCGGTTGCGGCAGGTAAAGATTTTGCGTGTGCAGTAATGCTCAATGCCACGGTGCGGTGCTGGGGTTCAAATACAAGTGGTCAATTCGGTTCTGGCGACACGATGTCGAGCACATTTCCTGTTGACATAGGTATTTCCTATGTCACCGCCGTAGCGGCCGGAACAAACTCCACGTGTTTCATCGTGTCTGGCGCTGTGCAATGTGCCGGGGCGAATACGAATGGACAACTGGGTGATGGAACTCTGGA
Source organism: Ilumatobacteraceae bacterium (assembly GCA_044358465.1). Lineage (GTDB taxonomy): Bacteria > Actinomycetota > Acidimicrobiia > Acidimicrobiales > Ilumatobacteraceae > F1-20-MAGs119. The sequence goes on along the minus strand of JBIKNT010000213.1, from coordinate 871 downwards.
TCCAAATCCATCACCAATAGATACGGGTCTCACAAGTGCAATTTCAGTTTCAGTTGGGGACGAGTTTGCGTGTGCGGTTATAAGTGGAGGAGCAAAGTGCTGGGGTCGTAACAACCGGCGTCAGCTCGGCACTAACGCATCGCTGAATCCCACGAAGACTCCGACGAATGTTTCCGGTTTAACAAGTGGTGTGTCGAAGGTGGTAAGTGGATCGCAACATGCATGCGCACTTCTTTCAACTGAAGAGATGAAATGTTGGGGCTTCAATTCAAATGGACAAATTGGTGATGGAAGTACTACGCAGCGCGCAACGCCAGTATCTACATTGGCGAGCGGGGTGACGGCAATCAGCGCTCGCGAAAACTCTACGTGTGCGGTGGTGAGTGGTGCGGCGCAATGTTGGGGCGCAAACACGTGGGGTCAGGTAGGTGACGGCACGGTAAGTGCTCGCAATGTTCCTACCTCCGTGACGTCGTTGACCAGTGGAGTCACGAACATTGCTAACGGATACGAACACGCATGTGCAGTGACGTCGGCAGCGCAGGTGCGGTGTTGGGGTTCTCAAAGCGATGGGGCCGTTGGCAATGCGGTGCCTATGTTTCGTGATGTGCCACGGGCAGTTACTGACATTGCAAGTGGGGCAACTGCGCTGAGTGCTGGCAAAGAACATACATGCGCGGTGGTGAGCGGGGCTGCGCAGTGTTGGGGGAATAACTCATTTGGGCAGTTAGGGAATAATGGAACTATTCCCAGCTCGAGTGCGGTGCAAGTGCAGGGTTTAACTAGCGGCGTTACTGCAATTGCTGCCGGTGAAGCGCATTCGTGTGCGGTGGTGAGTGGAGGAGCGCATTGTTGGGGCCGCAACAACTTT
>JBIKNT010000212.1:0-3406 GCA_044358465.1 Ilumatobacteraceae bacterium | reverse complement strand
CATCATGACGACAACGAGAACAATGACAAGGAGATGAGTGAGTAACCATTTCGGACGAAGAAAGGTGCGCAGAATCGTGGGGTCCTTCACTGCACTTCACGCTAGTTTGTAAGCGTGCATGATGCCTCATCATCAGGAAAAAACGCTCACTCGGGTGATTTGCCAGATTTCCACATCCCTCACATGGAGAAAATTGAGTGGATGGTAGAAACCTTTGGTTGGGCCACCGAGTCTGTCGAACCTGGAGTAGCAAAAGCAGCAAGTGGCGCGCCGTTTCCTACCTATTCGTACACTTTGAATTTCACTGAAGTAACAACATTCCCCAACATCGTGGTGTGTGGTCTCACCCCTGTTGCATGCAAAGGTTTGTTCGATCTGGTCGTCGACGTAGTGGCAGCGGGAAACAGCATCGAAATTGGTGCCGAACTACTCGGCTTATTCGATGGGGAACAGCGAGCAAGGTTCGTTGCTGTGAACATGAATGAGTGGGGGCATCTTTTTGCAACCGCATCTTCGTGGTACAAGGCGAAACCTTTTACCGTTGTGCAACTGTTGTGGCCCGACCGCAACGGTTTCTTGCCAGGTGAGGTGGGCTTCGATCAACGACTCGCCTTTACTCAGCCACTCTTGGGGTAAACCCGCATTTCGTTGAAATATTTTACGACGTCGTCTTCGTTGCGTGCACCCATGGCCGAATGGTCAAGCAATTGATACAGCACCTCATACGAAGAATGTGAATAGCCAGAGGTAATGCGTAGTGCTTTGCCAAGTGCCTCGCGTGGGTTCTCGTCGTAGCGCAGCAGAAGTTCCTCTGCCTCGCTTTTGCGTAAATGCCGGGCCGTTGCTTGAGCCTTGATTTTGCGAACAATGTAAGGCGAAAAATAGCCGTTGTAACGGCGTTGCAGGTCTGGCAGTTTCCAATCGAGTGATGTAATGCTGTGGCGACAATGAGCGGTGGAACACATGCAAGTGAATTCGTCGTAATCAGAAGCATCAGACATCGCATAGTCAAACGTGATTTCTTCACCTGTAGCAATGTCGCGCATGGCAACGAGTTGAGTGGCGTTTCCCATGCCGCAATTGGGGTCGCAAGAATGGTTTACTGCGTCGCCTAACTGGCGTTCTTCAGGGCCAAGCAGAAAGCTGTCGAGTTCTATTTGTAACGAACGCATACGCCGTTCAGCGGGGTGGTCATTAAAGGCGCCTCGGTTCATCTGGGTGCCACCAAAGGTCACCACAATGGTGCCAGCCGCTATGGGCGCTATGGCAAAGGTGCCAAAGTTGGTGCCAGGGGTGGCGCGTGTTTCTGCAAGTGGCGTGAGGTAGTTCGAGTAGCCAGCTGCGTTTGTCATAAAGATCCTCGCCAATGTTGGCATGTCACGGTAACCTATACCCATACATCACGAGTGACCATTGGGGTCCGGCAACCGGGGTAGGTCCACGGTGCCAACTCGCTTCTCTGAAGCGGGGATGTGGTTATAGGTACGCAAGTACCTATGGCAACGGCCCTTTCTCGTGATGTTGCGTTTTTTGTTATGCGTGAACACCGATGCAGAAAGGAGAACCATGAGGCCAGGAGACAACTACTACACCGCTGCGCGCGACTACCCAGCAACCGGTGCATGGAATTCCTCTCAGCATCCAGGTAACCGTCAGTTTTATACCTTGCCAGCCGATCGCAAGGTGCAACTCGATGTTGGGGCAACGCTCAGCGAAGTGACCATCGCCTATGAAACTTGGGGCGCGCTGAACAGCGATGCCAGCAATGCTGTGTTGCTGTGTCATGCCTGGACAGGCGATAGCCATGCTGCAGGGCGCGCAACCGATGGTCAGCCATCTCCGGGTTGGTGGGAATCACTCATTGGCCCAGGTCTAGCCATCGACACCAATGTGTGGTTCGTGGTGTGTACCAATGTTCTCGGCGGATGCCAAGGAAGCACCGGCCCAGCATCACCACACCCCGACGACGCTTTGCCTTATGGTTCGCGTTTTCCTGTTGTCACCATTCGCGACATGGTGCGCGCTCAAGCACGCTTGGCCGATCACTTAAACATTCGCGTTTGGCAAAGTGTGATTGGTGGCTCGATGGGTGGAATGCAAGTTCTGGAATGGGGAATCATGTTCCCCGATCGTGTTCGCTCGCTTGTTCCTATTGCCACATGTGCGCAAGCAACCGCTCAACAAATTGCATGGGGAGCCATTGGCCGACGTGCCATACGCCTTGACCCACAATGGAACAACGGCGACTACTACAACGCTGCTCCAGGCGAAGGCCCATGGGAAGGTTTAGCCATTGCACGCATGGTTGCCCAGGTCACTTTCCGCAGCGACAATATTTTTTCTGAAAAGTTTGGGCGTGAACTTGCCGACGGCAATGCCGACAAGAGTGGCATTGACATGTGGGACCGTTTTGAAGTGGAGCGTTACCTCGACCATCATGGCGACAAGCTCATTCGTCGTTTCGATGCCAACAGTTATCTCATCATCGGCAAGGCAATGGACCTCCACGATGTGGGTCGCGGCCGTGGCGGGGTAGAAGCTGCAATGGCGCGTATTCAAGTACCTGTGGTGTCGGTGGGCATTTGGAGCGACATTCTGTATCCGTCGTACCAGCAGCGCAGTATTCGTGACATTGTGGAATCAACTGGTGGCACTTGTGACTACATCGAAATCGATTCACCACATGGCCATGACGCTTTTCTCATTGAGTTCGATCAGGTGAGTGCCGCTCTTCGCGGCTTGCTTAGCCGACTCCACTAACATATTCATATGTTCGCAACCGTTGGAATTGTCACTGTGATTTCCGCAGTGCTCATTTTGGGCGGTATCGGTCTCTTCGGGCTCACCATTTGGTTTTGGCGCACCTCGCGACCAGAGCCCGAAGCACTTGCTCCTTTGGAAATCATGAGCGAACGCGCATACATGAAAAGCAAAGGCGTCGACCGTGCGTTTTTGCTCAATATGGTGCGCCCGTCAAGCAAGGCTGAAGAGCTTCCAGTCCATTTAGAGCACGAGCCAGTGAATGTTGCTCCTGATATTCGCGTGAAAAAAGAGAAAAAGCCACGGCTCGTTGAACGTGAAGAGGAATCGCTCGAAGAGAATCTGCCACCCATCAAAACGGTGGATCCACTTCTCTAGGGTTAAACGTTGTAATTTTGAGTCATGGCAGCATTTGATCCCAATGAAATGATCGCACGCTTTAAAGAGCGAGCAGCATCGGTGAAGCGTCGCCCCTTGCCGCCAGTAGCAGGCGAAGAGCGTCAGGCTTTTCTCACGCAAGCGCAAACCGACTTTCAAGATTTCGCAATTATTGGTGACGCAGACGTCTCCATTGAAGATGGCGTTCTTGTTCTACGTGTGAATCTTGCTGGCGACAGTAAGAAATAGTGCCTCGCCGTCAGGAAAC
>JBIKNT010000035.1:0-11219 GCA_044358465.1 Ilumatobacteraceae bacterium | reverse complement strand
ATTCTCGCCGAATTAGAAATCTGGCACTCACGGCCAATCACTCCCACTCGGCGTGTGTCGTTAGGGCATTTGGTATTGCCAGCCGACCCAGCACCTGGTTTTGGCGGCATTTTGCTCGGTGCGGTTGTGGCGCGGCATTTGTTCGATGTTGATGAGGAAATGCACCCCGATATTCATCGCCTCACCCTGCAGGTCGAACGCGGTGAACATATTGTGCAGCCGCGCTTGCGCCATCGTTTTCAATCTGACCGCCATGGTCTTGCCATGAGCCGGCATCAACTCATTGCAGTCGAAAACTCAGCAGAGTTCGCCTTTGCCGATGGTGGTTCACCTTTGCAACAAGTATTGGGTTCCATTTATGCACTCGAACGGCTCAACGCAGAAACACGACGCGCACTGGGGCCAATGATGCGTCGAGCAATGACCTGGCGTGGTCCCTTCGGGGCATCGTTCATTGCGTACTTGGCGGGCAGTAACGCCTCGTCCATTTCGGCAATCTCCGACCCGCGAGCCTGGGCTCTAGAAATTTTGAGTTTTCCCCCTGGCACGTTGAAGCCAAGTAAAAAAGAAGTCACCTCGCGCTTTCGTGAAATGTTGCGCAATGTGCACCCCGACCATGGTGCAAGTGAACGCGATGCAAGTAGAGCCATTGCCGATCTCAGTGAAGCGCGGCGCATTTTGAGCCAACAGTCGTGAGTGCGGCAAAAGGACTGGTGTTATTCCCCGGTGCGGGGAGCAGTGCAAGCCACTCATCACTTATTTCTCTTGAAGAAGCAATGCAGCCCTTGCCCGTTGCGCGTGTTGACTTTCCATATCGCCGAGGCGGCAAGCGAGCTCCCGATCGTGCACCAGTGTTGTTGCAGTGTGTGCGTGACGAGGTTCAAGCATTTGCCAAAGCAACTGGCGTGCGTACGTCGTCGCTCGTGATTGGTGGGCGTTCTATGGGTGGGCGAATGTGTTCAATGGCCGCTGCTGGCGATACCGGCTTAGCAAAAAAAGGAGAGTCACCACTTTTTGGTGACGCATTAAAAGTGCGCGGGCTTGTGCTGATTTCTTACCCGTTGCACCCACCAGCACACCCCGAGAAGCTGCGCATTGCACACTTGTCGCGCATTGCAGTGCCGGTGTTGTTTGTGCATGGAACCAACGACCCTTTTGGTTCTCCTGCAGAATTAAAAAAATATGTGAAGAAAATTCCTAGCGATGTGTCGATGCACTTTATTGAAAAAGGCCGACATGACCTGAAGGGAAAAGACGCAGAAATTGCCGAAGTTATTCGTGAGTGGTGTCGCGCGCTGCGCTAGTTGTTGTTAGCGCTCGAAACGAGCATGTGCATCTTGCGGGTTTAAATCTTCCAAGTCTTTGTTTGCGGTTTCGGGGTAGAACGCCAAAATCAAAACCGACACCACCAGTGAGATGCTGGCAAAACTCAGCATCACGGTTCCGTACGACCAACCCGAGTCGACGAGCATGCCACCTGCAACAAGACCAATGCTTCCGCCTAATAGCGCTGAAACGGTAATGAGAAATGAAGATGTTGCGCGATTGCCGGTGGGGAAGAGCTCTCCGCGGTACACCGCAAGTGCGGGGTAGGCAATGGCACCCACAATGCCGCCGGCAATAGCAACCACCCACATGCCCACCGATGACAACACAAAGGACAAGCTAATGAGTATTGCGCCAAGGGGAATGCACATTGCAGCCACGCGGCGACGGCCATTGATGTCGGCAATTTTGCCGCCAATGATGAGGCCTAGTGCGGCTGGGGTCGAAGTAGACAACGTAAAGAGCGCAACCATGGTGGCCGAGTAGTCGCGCACGTCTTTGAGATAGCGATTTTGAAATATTGACGCTGTGGCGACGAAAATATTGACGAGGAACGCCACCGCCCCCACCATCAAAAGTGTTCTCGGCGCCGTATGTCCCGCTTTTCGTGACGTATCGCGCCGAGAACCCTTGGGTTCTGAGCGATGGGCAACAAACCGAGGTGTCTCGGTGAGCCGCCGGCGCAAGCTGAGCGCCACGGCAAGCCAGATGAGTGCCAACACATAAACAAAACGCCATGCGGTTGGGCCAAGATCTGCAATGGGAAGAGCAGCAACAGCAAAGCCTGCTCCGAAACCACTCGCAAGTGCGAGCACGCTTAACCCGTAGGCGCGGCCGTGTTTGGGCATCTCTTCAATCAATATGACAAGAACAGCAACGTCGAGTGCAAGACCAACGGGGCGCGCAATGGTTTGTGTTCCCACGAGTGCGGAAAAGTTGGGTGCAAGTGCCCCGAGTGATGCAAGGACAGGCGCAATGAATGCAAGGGCAATCACAACGCGTTGTCGCCCTATGCGGTCGCCCAATATGGCAAGTGGAATAGCAAGCACAATGCCTAATCGAACAATTGCTGCAGCAACTCCTTGACCCGTTGTTGACACGCCAAATTCATCGGCAGCAAAGGCAACGGTCTGTGTAAAAAGTGTGTTGATAAACGCGGCAACCATCGAAGCCGCAGCGAGAAGCGCGAGCACCAAAGTTTCATGAGCGGTAAATGTTTGTGGAGGTGCCCACCAGGGGTGACGATTTTTATGATGACGATGTTTGATGTGGCGCGAGATGAGCGGACGAAAGATCCATCCGAACCATGGAATGTCGAGCGACCATTGTGTTTCTTCTGTGACGTCTGCACTGGTGTCGACAGGTATTTCAACGTGTCGTTTGTACTCCACACACGGGCCAGTTTTTTGCAAAAAGATGTGGTGGACACTTGACGAGTCGACCAACTGGTCGGTGCGCGTTTCTTCGACCACAGAGCTATACGGCTCGCGTATTTTGGCGAATTCAGCGCTATTTCTGGCAATTTTGCGCTGAAATGAGTAGTGCCGAGCATGTGACTTGTGGGAAAAGTTCGGCACGGGTTCCACGGCGGGAGCATACTGAGTGAGTGAGTTCAATTGGTGCGCGTTCCTTTGCTATTCAGCCTGGCGAGCGCATCAAGGTGACGCCAGGCGCGCCTTTGAGCGGAACCGTTGAGGTTCCGGGCGCCAAAAACTCTGTTCTCAAGCTGATGGCGGCCTGCCTCATGGCCGATGGCAACTTTGTGTTGTCGAACGTGCCCGATATTGAAGACGTCGTCACCATGAGCGAACTCTTGTCGTCAATTGGCCTCGTCATCGAGCACCATCGCGACACCAAAGAGTTGCACATTACAAACAATGGCAATTTGCAACTTTTTGCTCCGTATGAACTGGTGGAACGTATTCGCGCAAGTGTCAACGTACTCGGCCCACTCTTGGGCAGGTTCGGAGAAGTGCGTATTGCGCTCCCCGGTGGCGACGACTTCGGCTCACGTCCTATTGATATGCACTTGCGTGGTCTGACAGATCTCGGCGCGCAATTCGAAATGCGCCACGGCGATATTTATGCGCGCGCGGAACGCTTGCACGGCACCAACATCACGCTCGATTTTCCCAGCGTTGGCGCAACAGAAAATCTTCTCACTGCCGCAGTGTTTGCCAAAGGTTCAACATCTATTGAAAACGCAGCACGAGAACCAGAAATTGGCGACTTGTGCAACATGCTCGTCGCAATGGGCGCCAACATTGAAGGTATTGGCAGTTCCACACTCGTGGTGCACGGTGTTGAACGCAATGCATTACGCGGAGTGCACCACACAGTGGTGGCCGACCGCGTGCAAGCAGCTACTTATATTGCAGCAGCAGCAATTACTGGCGGTGAAGTAGTAGTGCAAGGCGCTATTGCGGGCCATATGGAAATGCTGCTCACACGATTCACCGACATGGGTGTTGTTCTTGTTGAGCAAACCGATGGCATTTTGGTTATTGGGCCTGAGCGCCTGAAAAGTATCGACGTGGTCACACTTCCGTACCCCGGCATTGCCACCGACTACAAGCCACTCGTGGTGGCCATGTTGTCGGTAGCCGACGGCGTGGGCATCGTGACCGAAAATTTGTATCCCGGTCGCTTCCGTTATGTCGATGAACTACAGCGCTTAGGCGCAAATATTCGTACCGATGGCCATCATGCAGTGGTGCGCGGTGAAGCAAAACTTTCGGGAGCCCCCGTGCGTGCTCCCGATATTCGTGCAGGTGCCGCACTCGTTGTTGCAGGACTTGTTGCTGAAGGTGAAACCATCATTTCCGATGTGCACCATATTGATCGTGGTTACGACGACCTAGTGGGTCGACTCTGTACCCTCGGTGCCAACATCGCTCGACTCTGAGGCCTTCTTCCCGGCTTTGCGTACACGCAGCGACGCGACACGTAAGAGCCACACCATCGTGCCGATGGGGAGCATCACCCACAAAATCTCATCCCAGCCACCTTGGTGGGCGAGAATGGTGCAAATGTGGCTGAACATGACGCTCAACCTTGCCACTTCTCGGTATAAATCGGCAACTCGCGGCCGTTCCTGATTAGATAGCACCGTGACTACTGCAACGAGTGCCCCCGGCTCCATGCGCCAACAGGTGGAAGAGACCATCGAGGTCATCAGACCCGCTCTCCAAGCCGATGGCGGCGACATGGTTTTGCGAGAAGTGGATGAAGAGACCGGCATTGTGTCGGTCACTTTGGTGGGTGCATGTGGCACCTGCCCGGCATCAACACAAACGCTCAAAGCAGGAATTGAACGCATCATGCGCGACCGTGTTGACGGCGTGACTGAAGTGATTGCAGTTGAGTAATGGCCTTACGCAGTACAGACCCTCAGGAACTTTTTACTGCCGCATGTGCCGGTGACCGCGCGTCACTCGCACGGTTGCTCTCTCTCATTGAACGCGGTGGCGACCCAGCACGTGTTGTTGGCCGACTGAGCTACCCCAAAAGCGGCAATTCATACACCGTAGGTTTCACTGGCGCACCTGGTGCGGGCAAGAGCACGCTCACCAGTGCAGTCATTGGGCACTTGCGCAAACAAGATCTTGAAGTAGCCGTTATTGCTATCGACCCGTCATCGCCATTTACTGGCGGAGCCATTTTGGGCGACCGCGTGCGCATGCAAGACCATGCAACAGACCCTGGTGTGTTCATTCGTTCCATGGCAACGCGTGGTCACCTCGGTGGTTTATCGCTCGCTACTCCAGAAGCAATTCGCTTGCTCGATGCAGTGGGTCGTCGTTGGGTCATTGTGGAAACAGTGGGCGTTGGTCAGGTAGAAGTAGAAATTGCTGGCAAGGCCGACACCACAGTGGTGGTGTTGAACCCGGGCTGGGGCGACTCGGTGCAGGCCAACAAAGCAGGCCTCATGGAAATTGCCGACGTGTTCGTCATTAACAAAGCCGACCGCAAAGGTGTTGACGAAACGCGCCGCGACATTGAACAAATGCTCGAACTGTCCGACTTGTCGCACGATGCATGGGTGCCCACCATCGTGCCCACCATTGGTTCCACTGGCGAAGGCGTTCCCGAACTCTGGGATGCCGTGTTAGCGCATCGTGCATATGCCGAAGCATCGGGCCAATTGCGTGAGCGCAGAGCCTTTCGTTTGCGTGAAGAACTGCGTGAAATTGTTGCCCGCCGCTTAGAGCAAAAGGCGCGTGAGCTATGTGTGGGCGACGAATGGGAAACTTTGCAGGGCGAAGTGCTGAATCGCACCACCGACCCCTGGGCAGCAGCCGACCAGATGTTGCGCGGTGTCGGGGCCTAACGGCTACCGTCTTAAGGTGACTTCAAACAATCTTGTCCTGCTCGAACGCCGCGCCGATGGCGTTGCCGTTATTACGTTGAACAACCCCAAGGTCAACGCGCTATCACAAGCGGTCTTGGTGGAACTGCGCGATATTGCCCACGACCTCACCAACAATCGCCCCGGTGCTGTTGTGGTCACAGGTGGCGAGCGCATCTTTGCGGCTGGCGCCGACATCTCTGAATTTGGTGGGCCGAGTGAAGCACGCCGCATTGGCCAGGGTTTTCACGACGCCTTAAATGCGGTTGCTGCAATTCCTGCATTCACCATTGCCGCAGTGAGTGGTTTTGCCCTTGGCGGCGGTTGCGAACTCGCATTGTCATGCGACTATCGCATTGGTGCGCCAAAGGCCACCTTTGGTCAGCCTGAAATTCTGTTGGGCATCATTCCTGGTGGTGGCGGCACACAACGCTTGCCACGCCTTGTTGGCCCGAGCCGTGCCAAGGAAATTATGGTTACAGGCCGTCAGGTGCAGTCAGAAGAAGCATTGCGCATTGGCTTGCTCGATGAAATTGTTCCCGCCGAAGAACTCCACGTGCGCGCTTTAGCGCTTGCTGCTCAAGTTGCTGCTGGTGCCACTGTTGCTGGTGCACTCATTAAGCATGCGGTCGATGCAGGTTTATCAATGTCGTTGTCTGATGGGCTCTCATTAGAGAAGCAATCATTTGAAGATGTGTTCCACAGCAAAGACAGCCAAACCGGTGTGAAGAGCTTCCTTGAAAACGGACCAGGCAAGGCCACTTTCGAAGGAAAGTAAATATGGATGCTCATCACGAGCACGCCCATGAAGGTGTGAACTACGACGGCATAGTGGGCCCTGCCTTGGCTTTAGGTTTTGCTGTGTTCATCTTTGCCATTTCATTTGGCGTGTTGTGTGTGAACGCAGGTGGAAGCGTGCCAAAAGCAATGGCGATGTCGCTTTTGGTATTCACCGGTGCATCGCAATTTTCTGCAGTGAGTGTGATTGCCGCAGGCGGTACAGCAGTGAGTGCAGTTGTTGGCGCATTGCTCTTGGGTTCACGAAATGCCATCTACGGAGTTGCTGTTGCACCGTGGCTGCCAGGCAGCGTGAAGTACCGCATTGCTGCTGCGCAATTCACCATCGATGAAACAACAGGCATGACCCTGCTGCAAAACTCTCCCGAGCGTAAGAAGCGTGCTTTTTGGGTAACGGCTGCAAGCATTTATGGCTTTTGGAATGTCGGAACACTCATTGGTGCACTGGTAGGAAACAGTTTCGACACGCAAAAGTATGGCCTCGATGTGGCGTTTCCTGCCGCGTTCGTTGCCATGGTTGCGCCGCTCTTAGCTACACGCAAAGCTCAACTCGCAGGCATTGGTGGGGCAGTGGTGTGCTTAGCAACAACGCCATTTCTTCCTATTGGTGCTCCCATTGTGATGTCGGCCGTTGTTGCTCTCATTGCACTCGTGCCTACGCAACGAAAGAGGCAAAGCGCATGACTTGGACCGTGGTGTTAGTGCTCTCGCTCGGCGCATTTTTGTTAAAGGTCTTTGGCTTCGTTGTTATTGGCGATCGCAAGTTTCCGCCACAAGTAGAAGCTGTCATTGCTCTTATTCCTGCAGCGTTGTTGTGCGCGCTCATTATGAAAGACACATTTACTGCGGGTCACGACCTGCAAATTGATGCACGTGCAGTGGGGTTAGTTGTTGCAGTGCTGGGTGTGTGGCGCAAAGTGCCGATATGGCTAGTAATTGTGCTGGCCTGTGCTGCTACAGGAATAACGCGCGCAATTTCTTAAGGTTGCGTCGCCAAATGGTTTTCATGACCAGCGAGCCACCCACTACTTCACCAATTGCACCGCCAAGCCACCAAGGGAAGTGCAGTTCTTCACTCCATGTGAATTTGCTGTGGCCTGGTGTTGCTGCTGGCTCAATGGTGAATTGCCCGGTACCGGTGACCACGCCAGTATGAGTAACACCCATCACGCGTTCTGGTTCCCAAGCCGTAATTTCCATATGGTCGGTGAGGCGAATAGGGCCCACCTTGGTATCGCACAAAAACTTGGTGCCCACACCACGGCGTTGTTCATTCACAAAACGAATGGCAACGGCATCGGCCATCCACTCGGTGTGGTTTTCAATGGGTTCAACTACTTCCCACACGCGAGCAGGAGTAGCGGGAAGTTCAATGGAAACAGTGATGCGTGCCATTAGATGCCCGCAGCGCTTTTGAGTTCGAATGCTGCGTCTTCTGGCGGAACAATGTTGATGAGTACGCCGGTGCCACGTTCAAAGCCGGCAGCTGTAGTGAGTTTTGGCCACAAGTGAATGTGCCAGTGGAAGTTGCCCGAGTGGTGCGACGGCGCAGTGTGGAATACGAGGTTGTAGGCCACGTCGCCAAGCGTTGCATACATAATGGCAAGTGAGTCGCGAATTGCTGTGCCAATGCCAGTGAGTACCGCATCGGTGGAATCGGTGAGGTGCACATCGTGCGATTGCGGAATGATGAGCAGTTCGTATGGCCCACCGCTCCAGTACGGGCACAATACAAATGCATGCTCGTTGTCGATGATGATGCGCTTGTTGTCGACTCGCTCAGCCTCGATGGTGGTGCACAAAATGCATCCACCTTTGAAGCGCTCAAATGCGCGTTCTTCTTCAAGAATTTCACCTGGCACAAATGGCAAACCAAGAATTTGTCCGTGTGGGTGAGCAAGTGAAGCGCCAGCTTCGCGACCATGGTTAATGAACGCTTGCGTGTAGCGCACGTTCGAAGTACGAGCGTGTTCTTCAAAGCGTCGCTTCAGTGCTTGCATCACATTGTGAATGACTTCGTCGGTAAAGGTGCCAACGCGCGCATTGTGGTCGGGGGTAATAACAAAAACTTCGTGAATGCCACTGGCATCGGCCATGGTGTGCACGGGGCCAAGGTTGTGCACTGCCAAGTTGCCGTCGCCGTCGAAAGCGGGGTAGAGGTTGGGCACCACGCGTAGGGTCCACTTGCCTTCGCTGTCGTGTTGCTCTAATGCCGGCGGAGTTGCTTCTTCATTGCCTGGGCAAAAAGGGCATGCTCTGTTGGGGTCGGCTTCTACCTGCATGAGGCGAGGTGCGAAGTCGGTGGGGCGCTTGGCGCGGTCGGCCACCAGGGTTACCCATCGGCCAGTTAGGGGGTTTAGACGTAATTGACTCACTTCTTAAACTCTACGTCTCCATACGCCCACTTGCCGTGCACTGCCTGCATGAAAAGGCGTGAAAGTAAAATCTTCCCAACGATCAGTGCAAATGAGTCCGGCCGCAGCTGCCATTTCATCAATTTGGGCGGGTGTGGAATAGCGAATGCGCCATGGTCGTTCCACCACTGAACCATCGGGTGACGTCGAGGTAAACACACCATGACCAATTTGGGTGACGGGGTCGTAGTCGCTCGAACTCTGTGCACTGTGAGCAACGGTGGGCGCAGTTGAACTGGTGCCCGTGAGCACCGCGGTTTCTAACACCACGGCACCGCCTGGGGTGAGTTGTTGTGCAGCTGCTTGCAGGCACTTGCGTTGTGCTTCTTGCGAATCGAGGTTGAAGAACGTGTTGAACGTGCAAAAGATCACCGTGAATGGCCCGCGTGGTACATCGTTAGCCATGTCGCCCTGCAACAAGTGAACGCGTTCAGCAACGCTTGGGTTCATGTGGGCAAGCTTCGTACGGCACTGGGCAAGCATCGCTTCCGATTCATCAATGCCCCATACACCGCGCCCTGGCGCAAGTAGTTGAGCAAGGGGTATGGCAATGCGGCCAGTGCCGATGCCGAGCTCGCACAGGTTCCCGCCGCCCGACAGTGCATGCAAGGCACGTGCTGTTGCTGGGGCATCGGTGACATGTTCGTACCATTCGTCATAAACATCGGCAAAAGCATCGCCATACAGCGGGGGCTCGTTGTTGCTCACGGAACTAGTACAGCGCATCGAGAGATAGATTGCACGTATGGCAACCGATGTGGTGTATCTCGATCATGCGGCCACCACACCCATGCGCGCCGAAGCTATTGCGGCCATGGAGCCATTTCACAACGTGCAATACGCCAACCCGTCGGGTTCGCACCGTTTCGCTCGCGACGCACGCAAAGTGCTCGACGAGTGCCGCGACGATGTTGCCGACATTTTTGGTTGTCATGCCGGTGAAGTCATTTTCACAGGCGGCGGCACCGAAGGCGACAATGCGGCCATCTTTGGGGTCATTCGCCGTCTGCAGTCGCAACATGTGGCTACCCAAGCAGTGTGTAGTGCCAGTGAACATCACGCCGTTTTGCATTGTGTGGAACATGTGGGTGGCGTTGTGGTGGGCACCGACTCATATGGCGCCATCAACCTCGATGAGCTCACAGAAACACTCATACGTTTACATGCTGAAGATGTAAAGCCCGTGGTGTCGGTGATGGCCGTGAACAACGAAGTAGGCACCATCACCAACATGGAAGAAGTGTCGCGCATTGTGCGGCGCTATGCGCCCACAGCAATTTTGCATACCGATGCAGTGCAAGGTGCATGTTGGGTCGATCTCGCTCACTTAGTTTCACTCGTCGACATTCTCACCTTGTCGTCACACAAGTTTGGTGGCCCCAAGGGCAGCGGCATTATGTACTTACGCAATGGTGTGCATCTTGAACCACTCATTTTTGGTGGTGGGCAAGAACGTGATCGCCGTAGTGGTACGCACAACGTTGCTGGCATTGCCGCAACAACCGCTGCTCTTGTTGCAACAGCAAGCGAGCGCCACAGTGAAAACCTGCGCGTGACAGAATTAAAAGAACAACTCCTTGCCGGCCTGCATGAAATTGGCGGCATTCACCAAACCGTGCCCAACGAGTTTTCCGTGCCTGGCATTGTGCACGTGTGTGTTGAAGGTGTGGAAAACGAGGCACTGTTGTTCCTGCTCGACGAAGAGAACCTGTGTGCCTCGGCCGCCTCGGCCTGTGCCAGTGGGGCCATGGAACCATCGCATGTTTTAGCCGCAATGGGCGTGCCCCGCGAGCGTGCCCAAGGGGCGCTGCGCCTCAGCTTGGGCCACACCACCACGTCGGGCGACATCGTCCATGCTCTGGGCGCATTGGGCAGGGCAGTAGCCCGCCTGCGCGAGCATCAACGCTCCTAGACTCCTTTCCATGAAAGTTCTCATGGCGATGTCTGGAGGGGTCGACTCATCTGTAGCGGCTGCCCTCTTGAAACAAGACGGCCATGATGTTGTTGGCGTCACCATGCGCTTGTGGGGTGGCGAAAGCGATACCGGTTGTTGCTCAGTTTCCGATGTCGACGATGCGCGCCGCGTTGCCCAACAAATTGGTATCGACCATTTGGTGTTCAACTTCAGCGACGACTTCAACGAACAAGTGGTACAGCCTTACATTGCTGCGCACGCTGAAGGAACCACTCCAAACCCATGCATCGAATGCAACCGCGGTTTGAAATTCGCTCGCCTCACAGAGCGCGCCGATGCTCTTGGGTTCGACGCCGTAGCAACAGGTCATCATGCACGCCTTGTTGCCAATGCCAATGGCGACATGCGCGTACATCGC
>JBIKNT010000211.1:0-3411 GCA_044358465.1 Ilumatobacteraceae bacterium | reverse complement strand
CAGAACCAATTTCTTGGCGCATGTGAAGAACGGCTTCATTGGCTCCAACGTGCAATGGGCCATAGAGAGCCGATGCAGCGCCAGCAGCCGCCGAGTATGGGTCGGCATTCGATGAGGCAATGACGCGCATTGCGGTGGTGCCACAGTTCTGCTCGTGGTCAGCGTGCAAAATAAAGAGAAGGTCCATTGCGCGTGCGAGAACTGGGTCAACCTTGTAGTCGTCACCCACCTTGAACATCATGTTCAAGAAGTTGGCACCGTAGCTCAGTGAGTTGTCGGGGTAAACAAAGGGGAGACCCATGCTGAAGCGGTATGCCATTGCTGCCAATGTGGGCACCTTGGCGATGAGTCGCAGCGTTTGACGGTCGAGAGCTTGTTTGTTGAAGATGTCTTTGGCATCGTCGTAGAACGTGCCAAGAGCAGCAAGCGATGAAACGAACATGCCCATGGGGTGGGCGTCGTGATGGAAACCATCAACAAAGCGCTTGCGCATATTCTCATGAATGAACGTGTGATGCGTGACGTCAAAGGTCCACTTGTTCAATTCGTCTGAAGTGGGGAGTTCGCCATTCAACAAGAGGTAGGCAACTTCAAGGAAGTTGCTCTTTTCTGCGAGTTGCTCAATGGGGTATCCGCGGTAACGCAAAATGCCTGCGTCGCCATCGAGGTAGGTGATGGACGACGAGCATGAGGCGGTGCTGAGAAATGCGGGGTCGTACACGCGTAGATCTGGGTCGAGCTCGCGCAATGCAGCAGATGAAAATACTCCGTCGGTGATTGCAACTGTGACTGTTTTTCCAGTGCGATCATCGGTGAGCGTGATGGTATCGGCCATCTGTGAACTCCTTCAGTTAGGTATTGGGGGCTTCCTCCCCGTGGGAAAGAATAGAGCACAATGCCCCTTGGCTCACAATGGGAGACCCTTGCGTTGGGGTTTACAAGGGGGTGTTGTCGTGTTTGCGGGCCTGGAGGCGCTCGCGCTTGTGTTCGAGGGCTCGCAACGCCGATGCTATTTCTCGCCGTGTGTCGGCAGGCTCAATGACTCCATCAACAAGCCCACGCTCGGCTGCGATGTAGGGGTTGAGGAGTCGTTCTGAGTAGTCGGCTTCAAAAGCAGCGCGTTCTTCTGGTGTTGCTCGACGTTGCAAGATGGCAGCGGCCTGACCCGCACCCATGACTGCGAGCTCGGCCCACGGCCATGCGAGACACACGTCGTTGCCCATGTTCTTGGAGTCCATCACGATGTAGGCGCCACCGTATGACTTGCGCAAAATAATGCAGATACGTGGCACCGAGGCGCGAGCGTAAGCAAATACGAGTTGCGCACCATGACGAATCATGCCGCGCCATTCCAGGTCTTTGCCGGGGTAGAAGCCAGGCGTATCGACCAGTGTGATGAGGGGAATGTTGAAGGCATCGCAGAAGGCAACAAATCGGGCTGCTTTTTGCGAGGCAGGAATATCGAGTGTTCCGGCAAGGACGATGGGCTGGTTGGCCACAATGCCGACAACGCGGCCATCGATACGAGCAAATGTGGTGACAACATTTGCAGCCCAACGGGCGCGTAATTCAAAGTATTCGCCATCGTCAACGAGAGCAGAAATGACTTTGCGCACATCGTACGAACCAGTAGATGTAGCAGGAATGAAGTCACCTGCTTCTGGTGTAGGGCGGTCGAATGGGTCGTCGGTTTCTGCCATTTCAGGAAGTTCATCGACACTGTTGGGGAGGTAACTCAGGATTTGTTCTACTGCCAAATGAGCTGCTTCAACATTGGGAACAACAAGTGAGGCAACGCCACTCGCACGAGCATGAATTGTTGCTCCGCCGAGTTCTTCATTGCTGACGGTTTCGCCTGTGAATTCCGCAACCATGGTGGGCCCTGAAACAAATGCGTAGGCATCTTCGGTCATCACCACAAAGTCGGCGAGCCCGATGAGGAGTGCTGGCCCCGATACTGCTGGGCCAGTCACCACATGAATGGTGGGAACAATTCCCGAGCAACGAGCAAGAGCACGTGCTGCTGAGCCCCAACCATGAAGTGCGGCAATGCCTTCAACGATGTCGGCACCAGATGAGCCAAGGCTCATGACAAGCGGATAGCGCTTATCGCACGCAATGGTTGCTGCTGTTTCAATGACTAAACATGCGTCGGCAGACAATGCGCCGCGACGTACTTCTTCTTCGATGTTGATCCAGACCACGCGACGGGGAGCATCGGGGTTGAAACTATTGAGAACGCGAATATCTGCGTGAGCGGCTCCGCGGATCGACTTAACGATGTCGATGGAAGGTGCAAATTCATTCGCAAGTGTCATGACATGGACAACACTAGGCGCGCGGCTCGGTGTTTCTTGCAAGCGGGAATGCGCCCTTGCCCACATAAACACCAGGTTGGCGTGTGCCGTACTTCTCAATCACCAATTGTGCTTCTGCAAGTGTGGCGCGTGTGGCGCGGTTGGGTTGTGGGCGCCGACGTTGGGCCCAGCCCACTACGCGACGTGGAAGCTCGGGCACAGCAATGCGCACGAAGTCACCTTTTAACCAGCCGGGAATTGCGCTCGCTGGCACAATGGCCGCACCGAACCCCTCAAAGGCGAGTGAAGCAAGTAGACGCACGCCATCGATTTCTGCTTGAGCCTGCAGCGCTACACCTTTGTTCGCAGCTGCGCGGTCGACAATGCGGCGAAATGCAGTGCTCCGCGGTGGCAGCAACAACGGGTGTGTGGACAGTTCCGTGAGCGAGATGGTGGTGTACGAAGCAAGCGCATGCTTGGAGTGGGCGAGGAGCAACATGTCTTCGGCAAAGAGCGGTTGTGTGATGAGCTCACGGTCCTCTACTGGCAAGTGAATAATGGCTGCGTCGACGGTGCCATTGGCGAGGCGAGGCAGAAGCGACGATGTGCTGCCCTCGTGCACAATGGTGCGAACACCAGGATGTGAGTGCGAGAGCGAGGTCAGTAGGCGTGGCATGAACCACCGAGCCGTGGTGCCGAGTACTCCGAGGCGGGTTTCGCCCGTTATTGCCTCATCGCGGGCCTTGATGTCGGAGGTGATGTCGTCCATCTCGTGCACGATGCGCCGGGCGCGCTCGGCAACAGCGAGACCCTCATCGGTGAGTTGGCCGCTATGGCGGTCGATGAGGATGGTACCTAAGTCCTTTTCCAGCCGGGAAATATGGGCAGAAACGTTGGATTGAACCGTTCCAAGCGATTTTGCGGCCGCGGAAAACGAGCCGTGGTCGGCAATGGCGAGAAGGCTCGTGAGTTGGCGAAGTTCCATCACAAAAAAAGATACCAAGTATCTTGCCGTTCGCCTTGAGTAATACCCAGAAATGAGGCAAAATATATCCAACAAGCGAGTCGGACTTCCCCCAAGACCGATTCGTAGAGAACCCAACGATGGTCCCCC
>JBIKNT010000210.1:0-3420 GCA_044358465.1 Ilumatobacteraceae bacterium | reverse complement strand
GAATCCATCATTGCGGGTAAAGCACCTGGTATGAACCCACTCCAAGAACATCTCTTCGTGTTTTTGAATCGCGGCGCCGACAGTGCAAGCCGCTTTTTCAACTTGCCTACAGAGCGTGTGTTTGAAGTTGGATCACGCGTCGAAATTTAAATTCCGACAATTTTTCCCGAGATGCGCCGCATCACTACACGTGGCACCAGGCGTACCCACATGAGCATGCTCTTGTATTGCGTACCTGGAACAATGAGTGCTTTGCCCTTTGCTGTTCCTGCTAACGCTTCCGATACCACGTTGGCAATATTGAGCCACATGAACTTGGGAATGGAATCAATTTCTGCACCCGTTTGTGCCACTTCTTGAAACTCCGTACGCACAAAACCAGGGCAAAGTGCGCTCACTCGTACCGGGGTCTTGCGCAGTTCTTCATGCAGAGCTTCCGAGAAACTAGTAACGAAAGCTTTTGTTGCGGAATACACCGCCATACCGGGGCCCGACTGAAAGCTGGCCACGCTCGACACGTTGAGTAAGTACCCACGCTTGCGCTCTTGAAATGCGTGCAACGCAGCATGTGACAGTTCCACTAATGCCCGAACATTTAAGTCAATTTGCCCGGTGGAGTTGTTGACAGGAACCGAGAGAAATGTTCCCGAGGAACCAAAGCCTGCATTGTTCACCAAGAGATCTACTGGAAGTGTTGGTGAGGCTAAGCGTTGCGCAACACGTGCAATACCCTCTGCTGTGAGCAGGTCGGCAACAAGCACTTCACATGTGCTGTATTGCTCGGCAAGTTGCTCTAAACGGTCTCCGCGACGCGCAACAAGAACACAGGGAATACCAGCACGGCTGAGTTGATGAACAAACTCTTCACCAATACCCGCAGAAGCACCGGTAATGAGTGCTCGCTGAAAAGGCAGGGTCATGAATTAGTGGCCGGCGTTGACGCCAGCAAGGCCACCAGCGGCAGCAAGACGAGCATGCGCACGACGCAAACTGGCCTCGACATCGGTGGAGTGTTCGGTACGCATCTGCTCTTCAGCACGCTCGAGGGCACGCCGTGCACGCTCGATGTCGATCTCGCTACCGAGTTCGGCACCATCGCTCAACACTGTGACGATGTTGTCGGACACTTCAACGAAACCACCGTGAATAGCAAGGTTCATGATGCTGCCATCGGCTAACCACACGCGTGTGTGGTTTTCCGTGAGTGCGCCAAGAAATGCTGTGTGTCCGGGAAGAAACGCAATTTCTCCCCCACCGACGGTGCGGGTGATGACCTGTGTTGCTTCGCCAGAGAACACAACGCGCTCTGGCGAAACAACATCGATACGGAAGCCGGAGGCTTCAGACATTAGGCATTCTCCTGCAAGGTCTTCGCCTTGGCGAGTACCTGCTCAACGCTTCCCACGTTCAAGAAGGCCTGTTCTGGCACTTCGTCGAGTTCGCCGTTGATGAGTGCTTCGAAGCTCTCGACCGTTTCAGCAACTGGAACGTATTCACCAGGAACACCGGTGAAGACTTCAGCAACATAGAACGGCTGCGACAAGAAGCGCTGTACCTTACGAGCACGTGACACGGTTTGGCGGTCTTCTTCAGACAACTCGTCGAGACC
This sequence comes from Ilumatobacteraceae bacterium, assembly GCA_044358465.1. GTDB lineage: Bacteria > Actinomycetota > Acidimicrobiia > Acidimicrobiales > Ilumatobacteraceae > F1-20-MAGs119. Next base: position 1,811 of record JBIKNT010000210.1, on the reverse strand, counting down.
AAGGATGGCGATGATGTCTTGAAGTTCCTTGTAGCGCTGCAAGATTTCCTGCACGCGACGAGCAACTTGGTAGTGACGATCGCCAACGGTTTCTGGAGTCAAAATAGATGACGTTGAAGCCAATGGGTCTACAGCTGGGTAAATACCCAACGAAGCGATTTGACGTGACAATTCCGTTGTTGCGTCCAAGAAGGTGAACGTTGTGAACGGAGCTGGGTCGGTGTAGTCGTCGGCAGGAACGTATACAGCTTGCAGCGAGGTAATTGAACGACCACGCGTTGAGGTAATGCGCTCTTGCAACTGACCCATTTCGTCAGCGAGTGTTGGCTGGTAGCCCACAGCTGAAGGCATACGGCCAAGAAGTGTTGATACTTCTGAACCAGCCTGAACGAAACGGAAAATGTTGTCGACGAACAACAACACGTCTTGGTTCTTCACGTCGCGGAAGTACTCGGCCATGGTGAGTGCCGACAAAGCAACGCGCAGGCGCACGCCAGGTGGTTCGTCCATTTGACCGAACACTAAGGCTGCCTTTTCGAACACGCCCGACTCTTCCATTTCCAAACGGAGGTCGGTTCCTTCACGGGTGCGCTCGCCAACACCGGCGAACACTGATACACCACCGTGCTTTGACGCAACGCGGTTGATCATTTCCGTAATGAGAACGGTCTTACCTACACCAGCACCACCGAACAAGCCGATTTTTCCACCGGCGAGGTATGGGGTGAGAAGGTCGATGACCTTAATGCCTGTTTCGAACATGCGCTTTGATGGCTCAAGGGTGTCGAATGCAGGAGCGGGGCGGTGAATTTCCCAACGCTCGGTGTTTTCAAACTCTTTTGGATCAGCGTCGAGTACGTCGCCCCATACGTTCCATACGTGGCCAAGCGTGCTGTCGCCAACGGGCACTGAGATGCCGCGTCCGGTGTTGCGCACTGGTGTGCCACGTGTGAGACCGTCTGTTGGCTTCATGCACACGGCACGAACACGGCTGTTTCCTAGCTGCTGTGCAACTTCAGCCAAAACGACGTTGGGGGTGCCTTCGATGAGCACGGTGAATTCAAGCGCTGTGTTCAACTCGGGCAATGCGCCACGAGGGAACTCAACGTCGATCACCGGGCCGGCGATGGCAACCACACGACCGTCTTTAAGGTCTGTAGGTGCGTTGTTTGCAGTCATCGTCATGTCAGTTTCTCCTGCTCAGACTCGATCGCTCGATACGAAAGGGTTTTCCATTCCAAACACGCTGGAGATGACAATTGCGTCTTCTCCAGATGATAAGGCTTCTGCTCCACCCACAATTTCCATGATTTCTGTGGTGATGGAGTCTTGACGCGCGCGGTTCATTGTGCGCGAGAGATTTTTGATGAGTTCTTCAGCGTTGTCGGTTGCCGACTTCATTGCGCGCTGACGGAACGCATGCTCAGATGCAGCTGCGTTTAACAAGGCTGCATATACACGTGCTTCTACATAACGTGGCAAAAGAGTGTCGAGGATGCCCTCTGGGTCTGGCTCATACTCATAGTCACCAGCAGCATCGGCTGCGCCATGGTCGCTAGCTTTTGCAGCAGTGAGATCGCCACCCAGCGGTACGAGTGGACGCAAGACCACTTCTTGAGTACCTGCAGAAACAAAGCGAGTGTAGACGAGTTCTACTTTGTCGACTTGACCAGTGAGGAAAAGGTCCACCACGTACTTGCCAATTTCGCTGGCATTGGTGTGTCCTGGGGCATCGCTGAAACCAGCAAAGCCCTGACCCAAGTTGTAACCGCGGAAACGCAGGTAACCCTCGGCCTTACGACCAACAGGAA
>JBIKNT010000209.1:0-3427 GCA_044358465.1 Ilumatobacteraceae bacterium | reverse complement strand
AAAGTTACTCGCTGGTAACTATGCTCCCTGGTGTGACTTCACCTGAACTTTCCCCAACCCACCCCCAATCGTCACCTCACGAGCCTGGTCCCCTTCCACCCCAGACCATCGGCATCGTGGGGAGCGGCATCATGGGCGCGGGCATAGCCGAAGTCTTTGCTTCAGCAGGGCACAGCGTGGTGTTGCGTTCCCGCTCGACTGAAGCTGCCAGCGATGTTCTCAAAGCGCTCACTGCCAGTTTGGAAAAACAAGTGCAACGCGGTCGACTTGAAGCGCAACGTAAGAGCGACATCCTCGCGCTGTGTTCAACAACTACTCAACTCAAAGACCTTCAACAGTGTGATGTTGTTCTTGAATCTGTTGTTGAAGATTTCGAAACAAAAATAGCTTTGTTTGCCGAGCTCGACACACTCTTGTCTCCCACCACCATTTTGGCAAGCAACACAAGCACGCTGCCCATTGTTGAATTAGCACGCGCTACTCAACGTCCCGACAAAGTATGTGGCATTCATTTTTTTAATCCCGCAACAACGATGTCGCTTGTGGAAATTGTACGACCCATCACTTCATCAGATGAGACCATTCAATTTGCTGTAGCGCTGACCCAGTCGTGTGGAAAAACTCCAGTTCATGTACGCGATGATGCTGGCTTCATTGTGAACGCACTGTTGTTCCCCTACCTCAACAACGCCATCAAAATGTATGAACGCGGAACTGCCACCATGAGCGATATTGATATTGCAATGAAAGGCGGCTGCAACTTCCCCATGGGGCCATTTGCACTGCTCGATTTAGTGGGCCTCGATACATCGCTTTCAATTCTGGAAACACTGCACAAAAGTTCGCCGAGCGCCACCGACGAACCTGCCTTGTTGTTGCGCCAACTTGTTTCCGAAGGCAAACTTGGGCGAAAAACGAAAAAAGGGTTCTATACGTACTAAACCTGTGTTGTGTTATTTGAAACACCACCTCACGCAGTAAGCGAATGTCACTGGGCATTCCCCCCTGCTGCAGAGTGGCCCGACGACGACCTTGTGGGTGGCGGCGCCGACCTTGAACCATCAACGCTCATCTATGCCTACTCCCATGGCATGTTTCCTATGGGCATTGGTCGCGGAAGCAAACACTTGGGCTGGTGGTCGCCCAACCCTCGCGGAATTCTTCCGCTGTCACACTTGCATGTGAGTCGTTCCATGAAACAAAGCGCAAAGAAATACACCGTGCGCATGAACACCAACTTCTCTGGCGTCATGGCTGCCTGTGCTTCACCAATGCGCGAAGGCGCATGGATCACTCAGCCCTTCATTGCCGCCTATGAACGCCTACACGAATTGGGGTGGGCTCACTCAGTGGAAACGTATAACGAAGATGGGCACCTGGTGGGTGGCTTGTATGGCGTTCGTGTTGGCGGATTGTTTGCTGGCGAATCGATGTTTCATCTGCAACGCGACGCCAGCAAAGTTGCACTCATGCATTTGGTGGAACACATGCGCAGCCTCAATATGTCGTTGCTCGATGTGCAGTGGAGTACCCCGCATTTAGCCTCGCTGGGGGTCGTCGAGGTATCGCGAGAAGAGTATTTGAGCCAATTATCAGGGGCTATTAGCGGCCAATAGCCCGTATCGTAGAGACTGTCTCTATGTCTGAAACTGCACCACGCCGCCGAGAAGAGCCATGGTTGATGCGCACCTATTCAGGGCACTCCACCGCAGCTGCTTCAAATGAGTTATACCGCACCAACTTGTCGAAAGGTCAAACAGGGCTCTCCATTGCCTTCGACCTTCCCACACAAACGGGTTACGACCCCGACCATGTTCTTGCTCGCGGCGAAGTAGGAAAAGTTGGCGTACCAGTTGCCCACCTCGGACACATGCGCACATTGTTGAAAGACATTCCACCTGGTCAGATGAATACATCAATGACCATTAATGCAACAGCAGCATGGTTGCTTGCGTTATATGTGGCAAACGCAGAAGAGCAAGGCACGCCTTCCACTGCATTGCGTGGAACAACTCAAAATGACATTGTCAAAGAATATTTGTCGCGCGGCACATACATCTTCCCGCCCGATGCTTCGAAGCGCCTCATTGTCGACATGGTTGCATGGTGCGCTCACAACGCTCCGAAGTGGAACCCCATGAACGTGTGTAGCTATCACTTGCAAGAAGCAGGTGCCACTCCGGTTCAGGAAATTGCCATCTCACTGGCAAACGCAATTGACATTCTTGATGCTGTCAAAGCAAGCGGACAAGTAAGCGACGAACAGTTTCCGCAGGTTTTTGGTTCCATTTCATTCTTTGTGAATGCTGGCATTCGTTTCGTTGAAGAAATGTGCAAACTCCGTGCATTTACTGAGTTGTGGGACCGCATTGGTCGTGAGCGTTACAACATCACCGACGAAAAAGCGCGGCGCTTTCGCTATGGCGTTCAGGTGAACTCTTTGGGTCTCACCGAAGCACAACCTGAAAACAATGTGCAACGCATTGTTTTAGAAATGCTCGCCGTCACCTTGTCGAAAAAGGCGCGTGCACGTTCCGTTCAACTGCCTGCATGGAACGAAGCTCTTGGCCTTCCACGCCCATGGGATCAGCAATGGTCATTGCGCATGCAACAAGTGCTTGCCTTTGAAACAGACCTCTTAGAGTACGCAGATATTTTCGATGGCTCTCATGTTGTTGAACAACGCACCGAAGAAATTCGTGACGCTGCCTGGCTTGAACTGCAAGAAATTTTGGAACTCGGCGGAGCCTTTGAAGCAATTGAAAACCTCAAAGGTCGACTTGTGTCTTCCATGGCCGACCGCACACGACGCATTGAAACCGGCGAGCAAATTGTGGTGGGCATGAATTCCTTTACTGAGGGTGCTCCATCACCACTTGGTGGCGAGGGAAACATCTTGACCGTCAACCCCGCAGTGGAAGCCGAAACGGTGAACGACACCAACGCGTGGCGTACAGCTCGCAACAACGGCGATGTGGAAAAAGCTTTGGCTGAACTGCGTCGTGCCGCAGTCGAGGGCGACAACATTGTCCCTTCCTCTATTGCCCTCGCCAAAGCCGGTGGAACCACCGGTGAATGGGGTACTGCCCTGCGCGAGATCTTCGGTGAATACCGAGCCCCAACCGGCGTTGCAGCCGCGCTCGGGCGTCGCACACACGAACTTGCGGGCGTGGCAGCGTTCGTGAAGTCCATTCCTGGTGGGCCACCCAAGTTCCTCGTTGCTAAACCTGGGCTCGATGGCCACTCCAATGGCGCTGAGCAAATTGCAGTAGCGGCTCGCGACGCCGGAATGGAAGTGGTGTACAGCGGCATTCGCCTGACGCCAGCTCAAATTGTGGCAAGTGCTCGCGATGAAGACCCCGATGTCATTGGCTTGTCCATTCTTTCTGGTTCGCATCTTTCACTCGTGAGTGACATTTTGGAACTC
>JBIKNT010000034.1:0-11279 GCA_044358465.1 Ilumatobacteraceae bacterium | reverse complement strand
GGTGTACAACTATTACGGCAGCACAGGACCAACTGCATCAACATTGGTCGAGCGTCGTTTGAACCTTTACAGCTGGGCCGACTACACCGACCCAGAACTTTTGGCCGCATGGGGCGATACAACAGTTGCCATTTTCAACTCTACTGAAGACCTCATTGCCAAGCTCACGGCAGCAAATGGTAAGAGCGGATTCGATGTCGTTGTACCAACTGGAATGTTCATTCCTGAGATGGTGCGACGCGAACTTCTTGAACAACTCGACTTGACAAAAATTCCTAACTTCAATCAACTCGATGTCCAATACACCGATCAGCCATGGGATAGAAAAAACACCTACTCCGTTTGCAAGGCCTGGGGCACCGTGGGCTGGTTGTACGACTCCACTGTTGTAACAAAGCCCATCACAACGTGGAAAGAATTTGTTGAAGCAGCGAAGGGTGAAGCAAGTGGTAAGACATCAATTATTGATGCCCCAATTAACTCCACTGGGTTGTACTTCTGGGCAAATGAAATTGAGTGGGACCTCGACAACGAAGAAGCAATGGCTGCATGCAAGAACTTCTTGCTGAATGAACTTGCACCTCATCTCAGCGGTCTCGACTCTGCGCCACAAGGCGTCATTCTCGACACCCCATATGCGCTCTCTCAGACATTCAATGGCGATGCACGTCGTGCCATGCTGGCTCTCCAAGAAGCGGGGCAAGATGTGAGCAAATGGAAGTGGGGAGTAGGTGCCCCGACAACTGAATTGTGGATGGACACTTATTGCATCGTGAAGGGCGCTCGTCATAAAGAGGCTGCTTACGATTACATCAACTTTATGCTCGACCCATTGAACTCTGCTCGTGAAGCAATGTTCATTGGCTCACACACAGGTTCGGCAAGCTTGGAAGCAATGTTGCCATCAGAGCTTCCCTTCAAGGAATTCATGAGCTTCACTCCTGAGGAAATTGCGCGCATGGTTCCTGGTAAATACTCGGAGGGTCTCAATACCGCTATTGCGATCCACGAGGAATTGCGTAAAAAGGCATCTGCCGGTACTCCGGTTAAGGGATGATCATGTCGCGGAGTAAAACCTGGGTGCAATTGGGCTCAGCTGTCATGGTGGGAAGCATCTTGCTGGTGGCATGTGGTGGAGGAGCCGCAAGCGGTGGTGGAAAAGTTGATGCGCAGGCTGCCTTGGCCGACCTCATCGTGGAAACACCTTCTGCGGCTAAGGCCGGCTCAAAAACATCAGATGTTTCCTGTTCTGGCCCTGCGCCAAGTGAATTTGGTTCTGGAGAATTGTGTGTTGACTCTGGTTATCGCCAAGACAGCAAGTTTTCTTTCGCCAACTGGGGCAACTATCAGTACACAGGCGACACCTTTAACGCCGATGAGTTTGTGACGTTGTTTGGCGCAGCAAATGTGTGTGTTACAGGTACAGCAGCAAACTGTGTGCTCACAACTGAATCACAAGCTCAACTCGACAAACTCAACAAGCAGGTTGCTGGTGGACGTTGTGAAGGCATGGTGGTCATGAGTGCACTTTTGGCAGCTGGTGCAGTGAAGTTAGAAGATCTGCAGCCTGGAGCAAAGTCGGTTTCCGACCTCGACCCCAACGACCCAAAGTTGTTGAAGCAAATTAACTATTGGTGGGCCACGCAGTTTTCTCCGAAGGTTGTTGAAGACACCACCGTTATTCGTGAAAAAGGAATTAAAGGTGTGCTCGACGGAGCCTTGCGAGGTATGCGTAAAGGCGTATTTGCCACAATGGGTATTTATACGAAGTCGTCCGGTCATGCGCTGTTGCCTGTAGGTGTTACTCGCTCTGCCGATGGAACGTTCAATATCATCGTGTACGACAGCAACTTTCCTGATCAATTGTCGCGAGTAGTTATTGACCCGGTGAAAGAAACTTGGATGTACCTAGAAGGTGCCGTCACCCCAGGTCAAGCCACTGGTGGTTGGTCGGGAACTTCAGGAACCATTGAACTCACGCCTCTCGTTTCGCGTGAAGGTGGTTCTGCATGTGAATTCTGTGACGATAAATCTGCCAGCCAACTTAAAGTGGATGCAGAACTCGTTCCGCTTCCTGCAGATGGCGTCCTTGATTCACTCTTTAAACCTGATGCGGAATAGTTACCACGTATCAATCATGGGGCGTTTTTTGCCAGTGCGTTGTGGGGTAGGCGGGTAACTGCGTAACATGCCAGCAATGCGCATGCGCGTATCGGCCGGGTCAATGACTTCATCAATTTCCATGTGTGAAGCCATGTTGAGTGCGCTGCCGCGTTCGTAGGCACTTGCAATGAGTTTGTCTTCTAGTGCTTTGCGTTCAACTGGGTCGGCAATGGCATCGAGTTCTTTTTTGAATCCAAGTCGCACTGCGCCTTCTAAACCCATACCGCCAAATTCACCAGTTGGCCAAGACACCGTGAACGATGTGGCGTGGAAACTGCCGCCTGCCATTGCTTGTGCGCCAAGGCCATAGCCCTTGCGTAATACCACGGTGAGCCAAGGAACAGTGATGCTGCCCGCAGTAACAAACATGCGGCTGAAGTGGCGTACTTGAGCGGTCTCTTCTGCTTCAGGGCCCACCATGAACCCTGGCGTATCGCAAAAAGAAACGATGGGGAGATCGTGTGCGTCGCATAGTTGAATAAAGCGCGAAGCCTTATCGGCAGCATCTGAATCAATTGCTCCACCAAGGTGTGCAGGGTTGTTGGCAATGAGCCCTACAGCAAAACCTTCAATGCGCAAAAGTGCAGTGACTATACCTACGCCAAAAGCAGAACGAAGTTCGAGGAATTGCCCGCCGTCGGCAACTGCTTCAATTGCCTGACGAACATCGTAAATGCGTGTGCGCTGTTCAGGAACAACATCGCGTAGGGCGGCGTCATTGCCGGGTTGCGCAGTGACGCGTGCTTGTGCAAAGTAGTTGAAGTATTTCTTTGCGGCAGCAACTGCGGCGGCTTCATCGGCAACACGAATATCGACAACACCATTTTTAGTTTGCACGTCAATAGGGCCAATGTCGGTGGCAGCAACTTTGCCGAGCCCGCCGCCTTCAATCATGGCTGGGCCTGCCATGCCAATGTTTGAATTTTCTGTAGCAATGATGACATCGCAGCAACCCAGTAGGGCAGCGTTACCTGCAAAGCAGTAACCCGAGGTGATGCCAATCATGGGCACTAAACCCGACAATTGCCCGAAGAGTGCAAAGGCCATGGTGTGCAGCCCAGTCACCCCAGAAGCATCGGTATCGCCAGGGCGACCACCTCCACCTTCAGCAAAAAGTATGACGGGCAAGCGCAACTCGGCAATGAGTGCAAAGAGCCGATCTTTTTTGATGTGATTCAACAAGCCTTGCGTACCAGCAAGAACGGTGTAGTCGTAGGAAACAACTGCACATGGGTGGCTGTTGATGGTGGCAATTCCTCCCACCAAGCCATCGCCAGGAGTATTAGCAATGAGGTCTTCCAAGGTGCGACGCTGACGCTGAGCAGCGATAGCGAAACTGCCGAATTCTTGGAATGAACCTTCGTCAACAAGGTCTGCAATATTTTCACGAGCCGACCTTTGGCCGCGTGCGTGCCGCTTCGCCATCGCTTCTGGGCGCGCGGCATCGGTGGTGAGGTAGCGGCGCTGTTGATAGCGCAACAGGTCTTGACGTTCTGCAGAGGGTGTGTCGTCAATATTGTGTGCAGCGGGTGCAACAACTCCTGGTGCGATGGTGAGCAGAAGTTGTCCCTCTTCAACGGTGTCGCCAACGGCAACATGTACGAGTGCAACAGCACCATCCACTGCACTAGAAACTGGGTGCTCCATTTTCATTGATTCAATAACGATGAGATCTTTGCCCGCAGCAACGGCACTGCCAACAGCTGCGTGAACAGCAATGACCGTGCCCAAGAGTGGCGACGTGACGCGATGTTCCTTTTCCCCCATAGACATAGTCTTGCCGATGAGCCTGGGGTGCTGTTACTCGGGGAAGCTACTGCAGTCCGAGCGCAGAACGATCGTGTGTGCTGAGTTTGCCGCGGGTGACCCACACATCGGCAATGTCGACCTCTTGAGGCTTTTCCTGCACCACGCTGGGTTTTTTGAGGCCGGCTTCTTGCCAGTCACGAATGGCAATGTTTCCCGACCGCTGCCCGTACGACCCAGCACCGTCGGTGAGGCCACGCAACAACAAGGTGTTGGAATTTACTTTCCCGATGAAAACAGCGGGACGTGTTTTACCAATGCGATCTGCATCGTGCACCCCTGGGATTCCAGAAAACTCAAGAAAGGCATCGACAATGTCGCCGGGTTCAAGAACATACATGGCGTCAAGTGTGAGTTCACCAAGTGAGTGTTGCGTTGTGCGCAAAGTATGCGCCACGAAATCGACAAAGGTGAGTGCACCGCGCAGTTCTTCAAGAACCACGTTAACTTTTTGCTCAACTTCTAACTCGTGTGCACGTGGTGAACGCGAGGTCATGGTTTCAGAGCCGTCGATGGCTTGCCATGTGAAACCAGTATCCGTGAGTGCAATAACGCGAGCACGAATGATATGGCGTGTTCCTGGAGGAGGAGCAGAGTGCAAATGTGTTTTCTTTTGTGGCGGCGGTGGGGGTGCGTGGCGGCGCTTCACTTCGCGGATGCGCTCACGGCGTTCTTTGTCGGGCAGTTGGCGCAATGAGCGCGGAACAATTTGTTCCACAATGCACATGGTGGCAGTAATGCTTACTTGTAACCGCACGGTGTCGGACTCTTGAAGTGTGCCAAGGGTTGCAGAAAACTCTGCGCTCAGTGTTCCTACGAGACCACCGTTGAACTCTTCCCAAGCCCATGAGCCATCGTCGTTGCGCCGTAAGAATTCGGCCGTCACAATGCGTTGTTCTTCTTTGACTTTGGGTGCTGGGGCAACATGCGAAGAGGCACTTGCCGGAACTACTTTGCGCAGTTCGGAAAGCGCCTCTTCAAAAGCATTTGGCTTCTTCTTTTTCCCCACAATGTGAAGGTAGCGCACCCATGAAACATGGGTTGCCGTATTTACTCAGGAAGTGGGTAATGCACGCCTGGAATGCCAGGAAGAAGTGGGTTTGCCCACTCTGGTCGTGGCAAGAGGCCAGGGTATGCGCCTGGTGCCATTGGTGCGGTGTCGCTGTTCCAGTCATGGTGGATTGGCTGCAATTGGTAGTAGCCGTTACCTGCGTTAGTGCCACCGTCAACCAAGAGGTCGTGGCCGGTGATGTAGCCAGCCATGTCGGAAGCGAGGAACATTACTGGTGCAACAATTTCTGGAATTTCGCCCAAGCGACGCATTGGTGTGCGTGAAGCAATCCACTTATCCATGCCCATGCCTTCAAGAGCGGCACGTGTCATTTCAGTAATGATGAAGCCAGGGCTTACAGCATTCACGCGCACGCCACGGTCGGCCCATTCACAACCAAGTTGCTGTGTGATGTTGCGCAACGCACCCTTTGCAGCGGTGTAGGCAATGATGTTCATTTCGTTCGCGCCGCTACCCATGATGGAGCAGATGTTGACAATGTTGCCGCTCTTTTTCATGAGCATGTGCAAGCCAACTTCACGCATGTAAAGGAATGCACCGCGAAGGTCGACGGCCATGATGTTGTCGAAGGTTTCGGTAGGGAAGCGCTCGGCGCCAATTCCTAATACGTCAGAGATGCCGGCGTTGTTCACGAGTGTGTCAATTCCACCGAACTCTTTGATGCCTGCTGCAACAACTCTTTTCACGTCGTCTTCTTTTGAAACGTCGCCGGTAACGCACAACACTTTGGCGCCAAGTTTGCGGCATGATTCGCCAGTTGCTTCGAGCAGGTCTTTTGAGCGTGCGGTGAGCACCAAGTTGGCACCAGCTGCTGCGAAGCCTTCAGCAAAGCTTGCGCCAAGGCCGTAAGAAGCACCGGTAATGAGCACTGTCTTTCCCGTGAAATTAAACATGATGTCCCCTGTGGTAGTTGTCGAATGTGGTGAAAATGGCCTCACAAAATAGGCCTTGTAGAGAAATTAGTGGTTTGCATGCCTTGGGGGCGAATGCGACCGCCGTGTTACACCCTTTCGTCATAATGCATACGCAGAAAGGTGGGTTCAATAGGTGAATTCCGACAACTCTTTGGTGGTGGTGCGGCGTTTGAAGAGGGCGCTCGGCGACCTGGGCATTCGTCCGCAGGTGGCAGGAGGCGAAGACTGGGTGGGGGTCGACTCCGACCATGGCCAAGTGGTTTTTCATGCAGTCGGCATTGCCGATGCATCACGCTTGGCCAATCTCCTAGAAGACCTTGCTGCCCACGCCGAACGCGGGCGGTCGTATTTCCCTCCAGTGGAACCAGAACCCGAAGAGAGCCACTACGAGGCCCAATCTGGCCAGTTCACCCCTGTTACAGCTCCTCACGACCCGCCATACCCCGCGTCGCAATATCACCCACGGGTCGGTTCGTGAGGGGAACCGAGGCGCTTGCGGCCTACCCACAAGAAATCAGCTATCACGAGTGGTGGCGGTTGTGGTCATATGTGAGTGCGCTCAGCATCTCCGACGTCGAGGGGCATTCACTCTGGCTCGTTGTCAAAAACAGTAAACGCAGTTGGCATTACGAAACCCCGTTTATGCATATTGAGTTGTACGGAGAAGAAGTTCCTGGTTGCCCCGACTTTGCGATTCCCGTGTCTCCACGTGTTGCCGACTTTGGCACCGAGCTGGCAACTGGCTCCGACAATGCGGTGTTGAGTTGTGTCGATGAAGCATCGCTCATGGTGAAAACACCGCGTGGGTCTGTTGTATTCGATCTCCCCACCGACACGCCACTTGAATGGTGGGACGGCAAAGTTGCAGCATGTACTGCAACGGTCAATGCGCAAAGTCTGCGCGACGTTTTGCATTGTGCACGTACTGTGCCACACGGGTTTCGCCTCACCGATTACGGGCCTCCAATTTGGTGCATTATCGACAACAGCGAAGTGAAGTTCCATGCCGACTGGACTCGCTATGGTTTCGGTCGCAGCACGGCCACTCTTCCTGCGCATACTCAAGGCACCGCACAATTTCACAGCACCATTTCTTACGCAATGATGGCGTTGAATTGTTTAGACACCAGCGAAGACCCCGACGTCACTATCTACGTCGATGCTGAAGGTGGAACCGGTTGCACGTTGGTGAGCAATGAATGGCGCCTCACTACTCTCTTTGTCGACCCAGTCGCGGCTGCGTGGAGCGGTGCATTGTGGAGCGCATTACGTGTGGCCAACATTCAATACATCAACGACGGAGCAACAGCAGCCGAGTTCGTAATCGCTGGGGCACAAATACGCGCCAGCATGCACGGTGGCATCACGCCCGTCTGTCGTTTATCAACGGTCATTGCACGAGAAGTGTTGTGTAGCGCCGATCTACTTGCCGAGCTCAACACCGTGAACGCCAAATTCGCAGGCATCAATTTGTGGTGGGAAAACGACATGATCGTGGCGGTCACCGATATCGACATGTCACATATCGGCGATATTTCTACAAAGGCAGAACGCTTGGTTGAAGTAACGAAAAGCCTTGGCTTGTTGTTGGCTGCGCTTTAGCTGTTAGTCGCAGCGCTCCAAAATGGTAATTGCGCAAGCGGCTTCTTCGAGCCCCACAACGCCGCCACCATTTTCTGCAAGACCAATGCGAGCATTGGGCACTTGTCGTTCACCGGCTTCGCCGCGCAGTTGAGTTACTAATTCGTACACCATCGACAAGCCAGTGGCGCCTACAGGGTGACCTTTCGACACGAGCCCGCCAGAGGTGTTGATAGGAACAGTTCCGCCAGGGCCAGTTGCGCCCGATTCCACAAATGCACCGCCCTTGCCAATATCGCAAAAGCCAAGCATCTCTGACTGGTAGATCTCACAAAATGCTGTTGCATCGTGCACTTCGGCCACATCTACATCGCTTGGTGAAATGCCGGCAACGGTATAGGCCTTGCGTGCTGCATGATACGAGAGCGACGGTTCGTCGAGGTTGCGATATTTGCCGCCGGTGAGTGCTGTTGCTTTCAACTTAATGGCGCGAGCTTGCACATTGGCAGGAAGAGATTTTAAGTAGTCGGTACTGCACAACACGGCAGCAGCTCCGCCGTCGCCGATGGGGGCACACATGGCGCGGGTGAGAGGAAATGAAACAGGACGATCGTTCATCACTTCATCAACAGTCATAGGGAAGCGGTATTGAGCCTTCGGGTTATGTACTGCATAGTTGTGGTTCTTGGCGGCCGCAATAGCAATTTGTCGTTGCGTGGTTCCGAATTGCTTCATGTGCACGGCTGCTTGAATGCCGTAGGTTTCCATGAAAATGGTGTGACCCTCACCCTTATCGAATGAGCACTGTGCAAATGCTGCAGCGCGTTCGTATTCATCGAAGAGGCGTGGCAGGTCGAAGTTGTCGACGCCCGAGTAGTACGAGTCAAACATGATTTGGCGCTCAGCAGGGTTGGTGTCGGCACCTGGTCGATAAATCTTTTCTACGCCGACAGCAAGCGACACTTGCACTTCACCGCTGCGAATGTCTTTGGCGGCACCTTGCAATGCCATAGAGGCGGTTGCGCATGCGCCTTCTACGTTGGTAATGGGAACACGTTGTGGAAAGAGACCTTCATCGATCATCTCCATAAAGCACACCTGGCCGCGAATGCCACCCTGGCCCCATGTATGCATGAGGCAGTTACCAAACCACGCCGATTGGATGTCGTCGCCATTTTCGAAAGCAGCATCACCCAATGCGCCAAGGTACGACTCGCGGGCAATTGTTTTCAAAGAGTCGTCGGGTCGCTTGCGAAATGCAGTGCTATAACTTCCAATAATCCATACGTCAGTCATGATGTTCCTTCATTTGAAGTGAGTACTTAGGCGGTGCGTTTCGCCCGCGGTTTTGTGGTTTTGAGAGGGGTAATTGTTTGTGACGGGGTAGCCGCTTTTTGATTTGGTTTGCTTTTTGATCTCGGTGTGCGAACGATGAGGCCTCCGAGGAAGAGATCGCAGAATTGATCGGAAATTTCGTCGGCGTGCAGGGGTCCACCTGGGCGATACCAATGCGTCAGCCAGTTCAACGAGCCGATGAGTGCGAGGGTTGCAACACGCGGGTTGGTGACAGCAGAAAACTCTCCACTTTCTACGCCTTCTCTGACAATTGACTCAAGGAGATCAAGATACTCGCGGTCCATTGCTGTCCACTCGGGGAGTTTTCGGCGGCCTGCAATTTCTTGTAAGTACACCGATGCATAGACGAAGTTGCTTTCCAGCACCTTGACGTGGGAGCGCGTTGCGCGTCTAATTTTCTCCGTTGGAGGAAGATCAGTATCAGACAGTTCGCGAAGTTGATTCAGAATTTCTTCGGCTGGACCACGGACTACTGCAAAAAGAAGGTCTTCTTTAGAATTGATGTAGTGATAAAGGCTGCCCTTCCAAATGCCGACAGCTGAGGCGATGTCTTCTAGTGAGGTTGCTGCAAACCCGTTAGTGCGAAATGCTTCTGCTGCTGCTTCAACGATTTCGTTCCACCGACTTGGACGCGGCATGGGCAACCCCCTCTTTTCTTATTCTAGGCTATGGGTTGACTCAGGGCACCGAGAAATGAAACGATCGTTTGGTTATCCTGAGGGGGTGTTTATGGGGGTCAAAAAAGTCAATCACTCTGGAATCAGCGTCAGCAATATGGAAAAGTCTTTGGAGTTTTACTGTGACGTTCTTGGGTTAGAGCTAGTAATGGACTTTGATGTCGATCGTCATGCCGGACTCGATGAAGTGGTGGGAATGACAGATGCTGTTGGCCGTGTGGTGATGCTTGCCGCCGGAGACTCGCTTGTTGAACTCTGGTGTTACTCGCACCCTTTAGGTCGCGCACTTCCTAGCGATTATTCGCCAAGCGATAAGGGAGTGACCCATATTGCGCTTGAAGTTGACGATGTCGATGCAATGCATATGCGTGTTCTGAGCGCTGGCTTTCGAGCAAAATCGGCTCCACTAGATCTTGGTATTCATAAGACTTGTTACGTACATGGTCCCGATGATGAAATCATTGAGTTACTGGAAGATCGGTCAGACCGAGAGATGATGGCAAGAATTACACGTCGTACCTTGGCTGCTCGTGGAGCAAGAGAGTCTTCGTCTAGTGCAAATAATAATTCTGATCAAAGCGAATTAAACAGAGAACAGGTAATCAAATGACAACTGGAATGACCGTTACAGGCCTCATGAGGCAAGCTGCTTCGCATAACGCCAGAAGGACCGCAATTATCCATGGTGAGCGTTCGTTAACTTTCGCTGAAGCATGGTTGCGTGGCATCAGAATGGCCAATGCCCTTTTGGCATCAGGTTTGCAACCGGGTGATCGGGTTGGAGTTCTTGAAGATAACTGCATCGAAGCGCAAGATTTCTTCGCGGGAGCTGCTATTGCAGGGCTAGTGCGAGTGCCGTTGTATGCGCGTAACTCAGTGGAGAGCCACGAACACATGCTTGGTCATACTTCTTGCAAAATGGTGGTTGTCGCAGAAAAGTACGCTGCAGAACTAGATGGCATGACAGAGCGTTTGCCGTCACTTGAAAAAGTCCTAGTGCGTGACTCCTCCTATGAAACATGGCTTTCTTCTTTCTCTGATGTTGACCCGATGGTGGAGATCAATCCAAATGACTGGTACATCATTCGTCATACGGGTGGCACCACAGGAAAACCAAAGGGCGTTGCCTACACCCATCGCTCGTGGTTGAATGCCGGACGCGATTGGTTCTACAACTTCCCCCCAATGGATGCAGGTGAGGTGTGTCTGCATGTAGGGCCGATTTCGCACGGCTCTGGCTATTTGTACACTCCAACGTGGTTGTCGGGTGGAACTAATTTGCTGCTCGATCACTTTGATGCTTCTGAGACGCTTGAGATCATGGCAAGCAAGAAGGTGTCCTTCATGTTCATGGTGCCGGCAATGTTGAATGCGGTAGCTCGCCACCCCAAAGCACAGAGCCTCGATTTTTCTGCATTAAAGGTGATTCAAATTGGCGGAGCCCCAATTACTGATGAGACCGCACTTTTGGGTCGAGAGGTCTTTGGAGAAGTGCTGTATCAGGGCTATGGGCAGACAGAAGCTCTGCCTGTGTGCATGATGGGTCCGAAAGAATGGTTTTCCACCGTGGAGGGCTCAAGCCCGTTGCGGTCAGCCGGGCGAGCATTGCCATTTGCTTATTTAGAGATCCGCGATCCTGAAGATTCCTCCAAGGTCCTTCCCATAGGCGAGGAAGGCGAAATTTCCATTCATTGCGATGGCCAGATGTTG
>JBIKNT010000208.1:0-3431 GCA_044358465.1 Ilumatobacteraceae bacterium | reverse complement strand
ATGTCTTCACTTGCACCCATGTGTCGCACTGGAGTGAGCTCTGTGAGAGCTTGAATGGCGTAGTCGACCTTGAAAACACGAGCGGTCATTGGCGTTTCAATGAGACCGGCTGCCACGCAGTTAAATCGCACGCCCTTCGGGCCGTATTCCACCGCTGCGATTTTCGTTGCGTATTCAACACCAGCCTTGGAACTTCCATACGCTGCCAAACCAATAGCGGGGCTGTGCGCTGTTTGAGAAGAGATCGACAAAAATGAGCCTCCCCCAGAAGCAGCCATTGAGTTACCAAAGTGCTGCATGCAGTAAATGGCACCAGTGAATTGAACCGCCTGCATCGCCACAAGCTTCTCGGGAGTGAGTTCGGCTATTGGCGTACTTTGTTCGTAGCCAGCACAGTTCACCGCAATATCGATTTTTCCAAAATCTTTTTCCACGTTCTGAATCAGAGCGGCGACATCGTCGTTGTTTGTAATGTCGCACTGGTAGCCCTTCCCACCGACTGCACTTGCCGCTGCATTCACCACATCAATACGACGTGCCGCAATGGCAATTTGTGCTCCTTCGCGATGAAAGCGCTGAACGATTGCTTCACCGAAGCCCGAGTGCCCACCAATGACAACTGCAACTTTTCCTGTTAATGCACCCATTGCACTCCCTTATGTTTTCGCATGCCGCGATGAAGCACAGCATAAACCACCACAGCAGATTGCTATTGAATACCCAACAAATGGCCAGTGTCGTTGTAGCGCACAAGTTTCCAACGACCAGGGCGAACATGCACAATTTCCGTTACTGAGGTATTGACGGTATGCACTTCAAATTCGCCGGTTGGGGCTGCACGCAATGCATAGCGCAAGCAGGTATCGATCACTCCGGCATGACACGAAATCACAATGGTTTCGCCCGGGTGCGCATCGACCACGCGGCGCAATGCCGACCCCACACGCAATTGAAATGCTGCAACCGTTTCCCCACCTGGGTATGTTTCGTCATAAGGGTCGGTTTCCCAATTGCGATGTCCAAACTTTTCTAGGAAATCGGCATAGGGCATACCATCGCATACGGGGCCTGGGTCGTGTTCGCCGAACTCGGGGTCTGTGATGAGAGGCGGATGACCGATGCCGTGCGCAATGAGTTGAGCCGTCTCTTGGGCCCGGGCGAAATGACTAGCGATGAACACTGTTGGTGCGAGTGTTTCGGGAACTTGCTCGTTCTCGAATGCAAAACGCTTCCCCAGTGCAGTGGCCTGACGACGACCTAGTTCAGACAAACCGTTACAAGTACGAAAGCCGCCAATGATTTTGTCGACAGCTACCTGTGACTCACCGTGTCGAATGAGAATGACACGCGTTGAGCTCATACCAACTTCTCGACAAAGGCCTCGAGCTGACGTAGGTTGCGACACTCATAAACACCATCGGTATGGTTTCCGTACTCGCCAACAATGGAGTCTCCCGTATTCCAGTAGGAACGCGGCTCGGGGTTCAACCAGTACACGCTCTTGGCGTTCTTCTTAATTTCTTTCACTACCCAGCTCTGTGCCGCGTGATAGTTGTTGCGGGCATCGCCGAGCAATAGAACCGTGGTCTTAGCATTCACATCGCGGCCGTACTTTTCCCAGAACACTTCAAATGCGTGGCCATAGTCGCTATGTCCATCGACCCACACCACATCGGCTTCGGTGTTGACACGTTGAATAGCTTCTGCAATGTCTTCCGTTGATTTGAAGTATTCCGTTACTTCATCGAGCCCATCGATGAACACGAACGACCGCACTTTAGAGAACTGTCCTTGCAGGGCATACACCAACATCAGTGTGAAACGAGCAAAAGCAGCCACGCTTCCCGAGATATCGGCAACCACCATGAGCTCAGGCTTTGAGGGCCGCGGCGAACGGAACTTGGGTTCAGCGGGCACACCGCCATATGCCAATGAGTGACGCACGGTGTTGCGGAAGTCGAGTGGACCCTTGCGGCCTTTACGGCGTTTACGGGTGAGACGTGCTGCAATTTTACGCGTGAGTGGATACAGCGCCTTTTTGAGATTCGCCATTTCATCACGGCTGGCATGCATAAATTCCACATCTTCAGGAAGTGGCTTGCGCAGAGTTTTTGCCATTGCTTCTGCACCACGGTCGGCAACAAGTTTGCGGCGAATTTCCGCCTCAATCTCTTGCTTAAATTTCTCGATGCGACTTTCCATCTCATCTTTATTGAGACGCTCTTCAAGATCGGTTAATGGCTCGGTAGCAGTTTCGCGCTGAGCATCTTGCAATTTGTCGAGCATGTTCTCTAAATCGAGATTCCGCAAAGTGCGATACAGGTAATAGGTGCCACCGACGGGGCGACCGGGCTCCATGCCGGCGAAGCGCTGCACGGCCTGGCGAGCCATTGCCCGCATCATGGCCTGATCGCCATTCATGAGTGCACGCATGAGGAGATTCATCATCTCTTCTTGCGTCAGTGAGTCCATGGCGCCACCGCCACCTTTGCCTTCACCTTGACGCATTTGATCTTGCATCTCGCGCCAGAACTCATCGGGCGAGTCTTCGTCTTTGATGGAGTACTCAGGACCACGCAAAGAGAAATACACTTCGAAAACCGTTTCGAAGGCTTTCCAGTGCGCAGAATTCTTCACCAAAGTTGCGCCGAGTGCGTACTTAAATGCATCACGGTCTTCAATGGGAATTTGGCGAATGGCCTCCATCGCATCGAGGTTTTCGGTCAGGCTGACGGGCAGACCGGCACTACGCAGTTCTGCAACGAAACCTGCCATCAAATCGAGCATGTGCTGTGATTCCTATTTGTCTGAAGACAATTCCTTCACCGCTTTGGCGATGTCGGTTTGGTACTTGAGCAAAATATGCAAGGTCTCTTTTGCCTGCTCAGCATCGATGTGCTCAATGCCCAAGAGCATCAAGGTGCGAGCCCAGTCGAGGGTTTCACTTACCGATGGTGACTTCTTCAGGTCGAGCTGACGAATGTTGCGAACAATGCGTGCCACTTGGTCGGCGAGATGCTCTGTAATGCCTTCTACCTTGGTGAGCACGATGAGCTTCTCACGCTCAAGGTCTGGGTAGTCAACATGTAGGTACAGGCAACGACGCTTCAAAGCTTCTGAGAGTTCGCGCGTGTTGTTGGAAGTGAGAAACACCAGCGGAATTTGCTTTGCAGTGATGGTGCCAAGTTCAGGAATAGATACTTGGTACTCACTCAAAATTTCAAGCAGCAACGCCTCAGTTTCCATTTCCACACGGTCAACTTCGTCGATGAGCAGCACTACTGGGTCATCGGCACGAATTGCTTCGAGCAAAGGACGTGTGAGCAGAAACTCTTCGCTGAAAATGTCGTCTTGAACATCGCTCCAGGAGTCGGAGTTCTTGTCGGCCTGAATGCGCAACAACTGCTTTTTGTAGTTCCATTCATACAGTG
>JBIKNT010000207.1:0-3455 GCA_044358465.1 Ilumatobacteraceae bacterium | reverse complement strand
CGGCAATGCAGTGGTTGCAGACCGGAATGAATGTGGCCGATGTGCAGAGTCATTTTTTTGCAGTCACAGCACGTGTCGATGCAGCGGTGCAATTTGGTGTTTCGGCAGAAAATGTCTTTCCGATGTGGGACTGGGTAGGTGGGCGATTCTCGCTTGGTTCCGCCATTGGTTTTTCACTGATGTGCTCCATTGGTGTTCAACACTTCAACGACATGCTGCTGGGCATGCGCGAAATGGATGAGCACTTTTGCTCAGCTGAGTTGCAAGAAAATGTTCCGATGCTGCTGGCGCTCGTTGGCATTTGGAATCGCAACTTTCTTGGCAGTGCATCACAAGCCGTTATTCCTTACCTGCAAGAACTTGCGCGGTTCCCGGCTTATCTTCAGCAGTTAGAAATGGAAAGCAACGGCAAGCGGGCAAACCGTGCTGGGAAACTGGTGGAACATGCAACCTCACCAGTGGTGTGGGGAGAGCCAGGCACCAACGGTCAGCATGCATTTTTCCAACTGTTGCATCAAGGAACCGATGTGATTCCTGTTGATTTCATTGGTGCCGCTCGAACAACTGCGGCAGGGCTCGATGAGCAAAGTGCTCGTGACCAGCATCGAAAACTCATGGCGAACATGTTTGCCCAAGCATCGGCGTTGGCCTTTGGTTCGCCTGCGGCCACCGATGTTTCTACCGCGCAAGGGGAGCATCGGGTTTTCCCGGGTAATCGCCCCAGCACCACCATTGTGTTCAATGAGTTGAACCCGCGTGTGTTGGGTCAACTCGTGTCGCTCTATGAACACAAGACCTTTGTTCAAGGTTGCATTTGGGGCGTCAACAGTTTCGACCAGTGGGGTGTTGAACTAGGCAAAGTGTTGGCCGGCGATGTGCTTGCACATATGGCAAACACATCGCTCGACACCACACTCGACCATTCCACACGTGTGCTGGTGGAATGGTTTTTAAAAAACTCTTAGCGAGTAGCTGTATTCATTGTGCTCGCCTTAGCGAGCAACCATCATCCCTGTTTTTTGGAATGAGACCGACATGCCAGCACCCGAGGTGAGGCCAGCGTCAACCGTGATGTTCTGGCCAGTGATGTAGCTTCCGCCTTCACTGAACAAAAAGAGTGCAGTTTCTGCAATGTCATTGGCGTGTGCTGCACGACCAAGTGGTGACATGCTGCCGATGCGCTCTGATGCAGTCTTCAAGTCGTTGGGGTCACCAGCAATAACGTGTGCGGTCATGCCGGTTGGAATGGACCCTGGTGCAATGGAGTTGGCGCGAATTTTGAATGCAGCAAGTTCTGATGCAGCGCTACGAGCCAAACCAATAACGCCAGCCTTAGCCATTGCGTATGCGTGTGGCCCGAGGCCTCCTTGTACGCCGGCAACTGAAGCTGTGCCGATGATGCAACCGCCATTGCCTGAAGCGATGATGCCACGGGCAGCGTGCTTGAAGGTGAGAAATACACCACGGACGAGAACAGCCATGGTCTTGTCGAAGTCATCCATTGGGGTGTCGGCAATGGGGCCAACAACACCAACAATGCCAGCGTTAGCAAATGCGCTATCGAGGCGGCCAAATGTGGCGATGCCTGCATCGACTGCTGCAGCAACGTCTGCTTCTTTGCTGACGTCACACTGTGCGAAAATTGCTTTGTCGCCGAGTGACTGAGCAACTGCTTCGCCACGCTCAACGCCATAGTCGGCAATAATGACTTTTCCGCCTTCGGCAACCAAGAGACGTGCGGTGGCTTCACCCAAACCGCTTGCGCCTCCTGTAATGAGAGCAACTTTTCCTTCGTAACGACCAGCCATGGGTCCCCCTTCGCGTAGATGTTTCAATCACTGTAGTGTCGGGTCGGAAAAGGTGCATCGTCAGACGAGGTGCGCCACCTATTGGGGCAAGGGGTTCAACATGGGTACAGACAATTCTTTAGTGGGCGCAGGGCGTATTGCAGGCGCGGGGAAGCGGCAAACGATCCTTGCGTATTTCAGTATGCGCGGGGTGGAGTTTTCTGAGCGAGTAGCTGCAGCGAGCGCGGCGGGTTTCGATGGCATTGGGTTCAATGTGGCCGAATACCTGAAACTGCGGGCCGATGGAACCACCGATGCGCAACTGCAGGCCATTCTCGACAAGCACAACGTGCGCATTTTGGAACTCGAAGCCCTGCGCCTTTTAGACGATGCTGCGGCAAAAGATTTTGAGCACGTGGCACGCACATTTCATGCAGAACGTGTGCAGGTCATTTCACCTTTTGGCCCCGACAAAGACATCGACCTCGCCAAGGCCTCAGCATGGATAGGCGAGATTGCCAAACGCACCGAAGAGGCAGGCATTCACTACGCCATTGAGTTTTTGCCCCCCACCAAAATTCCCGACATTGCCACTGCGCAGCGTGTAGCTCAAGCAAGCGGGCAGAAAAATGTTGGGCTGTGCGTCGACACGTGGCATGTATTTCGTGGGGCTGGCCTTGCATCGCTGGCCGATCTCGATTTCTCCATGGTGAAAAACGTTCAGGTAGATGACGGAACTATGAAGCCCCGACTCGACGACTACATCCAAGACTGCATTCACTACCGTGAATTGCTCGGTGCCGGGGAATTCCCTCTGGTCGATTTCTTCCGCAAAACCCCGCCAACAGCCCCCATCAGCGTGGAAATCATCTCCGACGCTCTCGACGACATTCCGGCAATGGAGCGGGCAAAGGTGCAAGCCGAGTCGCTAGAGCGTACTTTGGCCTTGGTTTAAGACCTCGGCATATTTTGAGTTCGCTAGAGGGGCATGAAGTAGGCGACAATAGAGCCATGGCAGTGAAAGTTCCCCAAATTGGCCCAGCTACTCCTGAAGAGGCAGACCTCAAAGGTTTGAACCCCTTCCGTGACTCCATCATGCATCAGTGCCCGCACATGTACTTCCGGCGCATGCAACAAGAAACACCACTGTTCGATGTTGAAGGTACCGACGTTCACATTGTGACGCGCCATGAACTCATTGTGCCCCTCGTGCGCGACACCGAAACATTCTCGAACCGTTTTGGTAGTGCTGGTGAGCCGCCCAAGGGCGATGTGTTGGAAAAAATTAAAGCGGTACTTGCAACCGGTTGGCCACAAGTGCCAACGATGCTCACCATCGACCCGCCGTACCACACACGTTTCCGTAACACCGTGGCTTCCTTTTTCACACCACGAAAAATTGCTGAACTGCGTCCGCTCATCGAAGAATATGTCGACAGCATCATGGAGAAATTCATTAATCGCCCCGACAAAACAATGGAGTTTGTTCGCGATTTTGCCGTTCCACTTCCTATTGCAGCAATCGCTTCCATTTTGAGCGTGCCCCTCGACAAGATGGCCGACCTCAAACGTTGGAGCGACGACTCCATCGCAACAATTGGAAGCAGCATCTCTGACGATCGTCGCATTGAAGCACTTACAGGTGTCATGGAAATGCAGCGTTACTTT
>JBIKNT010000206.1:0-3459 GCA_044358465.1 Ilumatobacteraceae bacterium | reverse complement strand
ATTAGTGGTGACATCAACAGGTGTTGCCATTTTTATTGGAACGGTGCTGGCTCTCTTGGTAGCTCGTAAGGGTGGAGTAGCGCGCTTAGCTGGACGAGTGTCAACAATTGGTTATGCAATGCCGGGGCCAGTTGTTGCGGTGGGAGCAGTTGTGATGCTTGCCGCACTCGACCGCCGTGGTGTTCTTCCTAATGGATTCTTTCTTGTCGGATCCACCATTGGTCTTGTGTACGCACTTTTGGTGCGCTTCTTAGCTGTTGGGTATCAAGGTGTGGAAGCAAGTCTTGAGCGCATTTCGCCTTCCGCAGTAGAGAGCGCACGAGTACTGGGTGCGGGTTCGTTTCGCACTGCATTATCGGTCGAGATTCCAGCGGCACGTTTTGGAATTCTTGCTGCAACTGCATTGCTGGCCGTTGACATTTCAAAAGAGTTGCCCATCACATTGTTGTTGCGTCCCTTCGGAGTCGACACATTGTCGGTGTGGGTTTGGCAGTCAACATCTGAGAGTTTGTGGGCTCAAGCAGCTGTGCCGGCCCTGCTGATGGTATTCATAGGCATGATTGCCGTAGGTCTTCTTCTTGTGGCTCTTGAGCGAGGAGCGGAGTTGGTGTCATGACAAGTGCAGTAGAAGTTCGCAATGTGCGGTGCCAGCTTGGTGAGCGAGAGATCTTGAAAGGCGTTGACCTTGCCATTGCCCGTGGCGAATTGGTCACTCTTGTGGGGCCAAGCGGCTGTGGTAAGAGCACGATGTTGCGAGTCATTGCAGGACTTGAAGAGCCATCTTTGGGAACGGTGTTGATAGATGGGGTAGATGTAACAACGGCGCCAGCTGAGAAGCGTCACGTTGGCCTTGTCTTCCAATCGAATGCTTTGTTTGGGCATCTGCGTGTTGAGAAGAACATCGCTTTTGGTTTGCGCCATTTGTCAAAACAGGAACGTCGCGACCGCGTTGATGAAATGCTTGATCTCGTCAAGCTCGGCGATTTAGCTCACCGTTTTCCGCATGAGTTATCTGGGGGAGAGCAGCAACGTATTGCTCTTGCTCGAGCGCTTGCACCTCAGCCGCCGGTTGTTCTTTTAGACGAGCCATATGGCGCTCTAGACGAAGTGCTGCGGGAAGAACTTGGGTGGGAAGTGAAAGAGATTCTCTCTCGGCGACACACGGCCGCCATTCTCGTTACCCACGATCGCCATGAAGCAATCACATTGGGAGATCGTGTGGCTGTGATGGATGGTGGGCAAATTCTCCAGTGCGATGCGCCTCGCACGGTCTACGACGAACCCGCGAACCGATTTGTTGCCGATTTTCTTGCAGTATCGTCGTACTTGTCTACTGCAGAAGGTGAAGAGACACTTGTGCGCCCACATCAACTACGTGTGAGTGCGGGTGGCCCGCACATCGTGACACGTGTTGAATTTCTTGGTGCAACGTCTCGCTACACCATTCGTACGGCAAGCGGTGCCGTTGTGGTAGCCGACGTTGACCCTCACACTGCTCTCAATGCTGGCGATTCGTGCGACGTTCGTATTCGTGAACGTCGCAGCGAATAACACGAGGAAGTTTTCTTACTTCTCTGAAGGGACCATAGTTTCACGAAGGTGCACTGGTTCGACGTGCTTCTTGCGACGCACGCGGATATTCAATGCTTCAACGAAGACTGAGAATGCCATTGATGCGTAAATGTAACCCTTCGGAATTTTTTGTCCGAAGCCTTCGGCAATCAAGGTGGTGCCAATGAGTAAGAGGAATGCCAACGCGA
Organism: Ilumatobacteraceae bacterium; assembly: GCA_044358465.1. GTDB lineage: Bacteria > Actinomycetota > Acidimicrobiia > Acidimicrobiales > Ilumatobacteraceae > F1-20-MAGs119. Next base: position 1,699 of record JBIKNT010000206.1, on the reverse strand, counting down.
GCATTTTCACCGATGGGTGCGCATTGACGAATGTATAGATGGCCTTTGAGGCAAGCAGCATGATTACTACAGCGATCATGACGGCGATGACCATGACGGGAACATATGTGGTCATACCAACTGCAGTGATGACGGAGTCGACGGAAAAGACAAGGTCGAGTATGAGTATTTGGCCAATAACTGCCGCAATGGTGGGTGCAACCTTGGCCGATTTTTGTCCTTCGTCACCTTCCAGTTTGTGGTGAATTTCTTTTGTGGCTTTATAGATAAGAAATATTCCACCAGCGAGCAAAATGAGTTCCTTGCCGCTGAATCCGACAGACCCAACGGAGAAGAGCTCTTTCTTTAAGGAGACGACCCATCCAACAGCTAAGAGAAGCAATACGCGCATGCCGCCAGCTGCGAGGAGGCCAATTTTGCGTGCCTTGTCTTGTTGTTCTACTGGGAGCTTTGAAGCAAGGATAGAAATGAAGACGACGTTGTCGACTCCAAGAACAATTTCAAGTGTGAGTAGTGCCGCTAGAGCACTCCAAGCTGTGGGGTCAGACATCCATTCCATAGAGAGAAATTAGCGCAATAACTGTCTCCTTGTCGGTTTTAAAAACGAAAAATGCGTCGCTTCGCGGACCAAATCAACCGTTGGTGAACCATCGATGGCGCAACGTTCAGTCGCTATAGCAATCCATGACAGTATGAACTCGTGGCAATTGAAGAAGTGAATTGGAAAGAGCGAGTCACGCCCGAGCTGGTGCAGCAGTACAAGCGTGATGGCGTCATTTTCATAGACCAGTTGATACATCCGTTGTGGTTGCAGTTAATTGAGATGGGCATCACTCGAGTCTTAAATAATTCCACGCGTAAGCAAACCTTTTTTGCAGGAGACGAAGGACAGTTCATTGACACTGTTCGCAATTGGGAGTTCACTCCTGAATTTCAACGACTCACTTACGATTCGCCTATCGCCGATATTCTCGGAACCTTCATCGATTCGCCACGAGTGTGGCTCTTGTTTGATCATGTGTTTGTGAAAGATGGCGGTAACTGCCGCCGCACCCCATGGCATCAAGATCTCACGTATTGGCCTGTGGCCGGAACACAACTGGCATCAATGTGGATCACCATTGACCCAGTACCCAAACACGAATGTCTTGAATATATTGCGGGTTCGCATCGTGAAACGCTGTACGACGGGTTCGACCCGCCGCGCGCGGCAGAAGATCCCACCTTGCCGTTCTACGGAGAGGGTTTCCCGCGGCTTCCCGATATTGAAGCCAACCGCTCACAGTGGGATATTCGCTCGTGGGACATCACTCCAGGAGACGTAGTGATATTCCACCCAGGCGTATTGCACGGCGGTGGGCCAACATCCGAGGGGCGTCGGCGGCGAACATTGTCGGTGCGTGTGTTTGGCGAAGACGTTGTCTTTGATGAACGACCAAAAAGCCGTCCAACAGTTCCGCGCACGCCGGGTCTTGAGTTGGTCTTAAAGCCAGGTGAACCGCTACGTCACCCGTACTACCCGCGGTTGCGCCCACTTCCTGAACATCAACGCCAAAATTTCTTTGAGTAGCGCAGTTACTCGAAGACGAATGGGCGAGGCTAAAAAAGTTGTAACTGGCGGGCGCGGTCGGCAATCGCCGTGCGGCCTTCAATTTGTAGTGCCTTGTAAATAGCAATTGATTCCTGGCGGACCGTGGAA
>JBIKNT010000205.1:0-3463 GCA_044358465.1 Ilumatobacteraceae bacterium | reverse complement strand
CCACCCAACCTCTATCGTGAAGGTAATGCCCCCTTCGTCGCTCCTCTATGCCTTAGACGCTGAACAGCACCAGGCGGTCACCGCCCCTGCCGATGCTGTCATCGTGCTTGCAGGCGCGGGGTCGGGCAAAACAACTGTTCTCACCCAGCGCATCGACTACCGCATCGACAACGCCACCGCCGACGCCGAGCACACACTCGCCATCACCTTCACTCGCGAAGCTGCTGCCCAACTCCGACGCCGCACACCCCGCGGCATACACACCGGCACTTTCCACGCCATTGCCTTTGCTCTCTTGCGCCAGCGTTATACCGACCAAGGCCGCCCACTGCCAACCGTGCTCACCAACCGCTACGGCATTGTCAATGAATCCATTAAGTTCATTCGCTCGCGCGTCAACATCAACGAGGCGCTTGGTGAACTGGAATGGCTCCAAGCCAGAGCATTAACACCGCAGGCATACACCGCAGCGGCAACTGCCGCTAAACGCACCACTACCGCTAAGCCAGAAGATCTGGAAAAGGTCTTTTCTGAATACGAAAAAACAAAAATCAAGCGTGGTGTAGTTGACTTGGGCGATCTTCTCTCGCGCACCACACACGACATTGCCAACGATTTCGAATACGCCGAAGCAACAAGATGGCGATACAGGCACTTACTTGTCGACGAAGCACAAGACATGAACCCGCAACAATTTGCATTCTTTTCAGCATTACGCGGCAAAAACCGCGATGTCTTTGTAGTTGGCGACCCACTGCAATCCATTTATGGCTGGAACGGTGCCGAGCCTTCACTTTTCGACACTCTGCCTGAAAAACTCGGTGGCGCTCACATCGTGCACTTGGTCAACAACTATCGCTGCTCCCCTGTCATTGTTGCCGCCGGCTTGCATGTTCTCACCAACAACGGCATTCCTGCAACGGCACGTTCCACCAAACTCGATGGCGAAGCCATCACTATTCAGGGCTACGCCGATGAGCACGACGAAGCAAATGGCATTGCGCTGCTTGCCACGCAAGCTCATCGCTCTCTTGCCAGGTGGAGCGATATCGCTGTTCTCGTGCGCACCAACACCCAACGCGAAATTGTTGCTGGTGCACTAAAGAAACACCACATCCCCGTTCTCACACGCGGCCAATCTGCGGTCATTGCTCCCTTACTGCAAGAAGTAGCTGCACTCACTCATCGCTATGCACTTGCCGACTGGGCATTAGAACTCCGCATGGCATCAGAACCCGACTCTCCTGAGTTTCTTTTGTCTGAACAGGTCAATGAGTTTCTTCAAGATCACCCCACAGGCGCTGCACATGGCTCCATGTTCATGTCGTGGCTATCGACCGTTGGCCAACGTACCAACCTCGGTGAAGACGGCATCGAGTTGCTTACTTTCCACGCTGCCAAAGGTCGCGAGTGGAATACCGTTTTCATTGCCGGAGCAGAACAAGGCTTGCTCCCACACTCTTCTTCACGCACAGCAGCACAAAAGGCAGAAGAAGTGCGCTTGGCCTACGTTGCCATTACTCGTGCTGCAGAAAAACTCTTTGTTACTCATGCTGCTGAGCGCAATAGCCGCAAAGCGAACCCCAGTAAGTACTTTGTGAACCTTCCTTTGGGTGAAACCACCACAGTGCGCATGCCAGAAGAAATCATGGAATATGCAAAAGCCGTCAGCGCCGCCACTCCCAAAGGTGCACTGCGCGCATGGCGCAAAGAACGTGCTCGTCAACTCAACACCACAGAGGTGGGCGTTTGCAACGATGCAATACTTGCCCGGCTCGAAAAAGAATTGCCCACGTCCTCCGAAGAACTTGCTTCTATTTTTGGAGCCCTCACCGCCGAGTCACTCGCACCCAGCCTCTTACCGCTACTCGCTCAGTTCACCGCGCCGAATACGAAGTAGACGCTCAAACACCTCGGGTCGCATTGAAATAAAAAGCCCCTCGGCTTCAGCACACTTTGTTTCGCCGTTCATCAAGGTGGCTACAGTAAAAATCTTGCGACCTTCGATGCGGTCAATTCGCCCTTCGAAAACAAGGTCGACGTTTAACGGTGTCGGCGAGGAATAGCGCACTGTTAATTGCCCTGTCATTCCAGGGTTCCCCGTTAACGACTGGGTAATGCCTAGCACTTCATCGAACGCTGCAGCGATGAACCCGCCATGCACACACCCAGGAGGCCCCTCGAAGACATCGGCAAAACTCACTTTGCCCACTACGCGGGCCGTGGAGTGTTCTCCCGCAGCTGGGTGCTGAATTTCAATAGCAATGGGCGGGGCAATGGGGTTCATAGAGCCAATAAGCGGGCTGCGATCGAGAAATGAGCTACCCACCCCATATGACCCATCGGCACGTGGGGCTAACGACGTTCTGCTTTTGCCGGCAAAGGGATGCTTACGCATGAGCTGTTCCACTTCTTGCACTTTTGCGGTGAGTTCATTCACCACCTCTACACTCGCCGATAATTTCATGATTGCATCAGACATATTGCGCGCAGCTGTGGCCAGCTGGTCGCGTGCGTTTTCTTCTGCAGATTTCCCCAGGGCTCGCTCGTGAAAACCTTGGAACATTTTCTCTACAGCTTCAGAGCTGAAAGTACTTGTTTCAAATGACTCTTCGCTCACGCATCGACCATCATCAAAACAGGAGCATGATCGCTTGGCTGTTCACCCTTGCGTGAGTTTCTATCGATACCCACCCACGATGTTTTGTCGGCAACAGCCTGTGTTGCCAGCATGAGATCAATGCGCATGCCACGACCCTGGTGAAAGTCACCACCGCGGTAGTCCCACCATGAATACAACTTGCTCTCTTGGTAGTGGTCGCGAAAAACATCTCGCAAACCCCAACCGCAGAGATCGGCAAGCACTTCACGCTCGGCATCGCTCACATGTGTTTGCCCCACAAGTTTTGCTGGGTCGGGAACATCGCGATCTTCTGGTGCGATGTTGTAGTCGCCTGCAATAACCAACTTTCCTTGAGGTGTGGTGAGTGCCTCTGCGTGTGCACGGAGTTGCTTCATCCAGCGCAGTTTGTACTGGTAATGCTCGTGGTCGAGGGCACGACCATTGGGAACGTACACAGATGTCACCAAGATGCCGCCACAGTCGGCTGTAATGATGCGCGCTTCATGGTCGGGTTCGCCCACTGCAAAGTTCACCACCACATTTTTCATCGGGACTTTAGAGAGAAGCGCCACGCCATTCCACTGGCCTTGTCCAAAGTGTGCTGTGGAATAACCCATCTCTTCAAAGGTGAGCGCGGGAAATGCAGCGTCGTTCATCTTTGTCTCTTGCATGCACACCACGTCGGGCTGCACTTCTTCAAGCCAAGCAGTGACCCGCGGCAACCGAGCTTTGAGTGAGTTCACGTTCCATGTAGCAATAAGCATGAATACTGTTTACTTCTTTGTGGCCTTCGATACGGCTTTTGCCGGAGCAGAGGCTTTTTTCGCCCCAGACTTCTTC
>JBIKNT010000033.1:0-11381 GCA_044358465.1 Ilumatobacteraceae bacterium | reverse complement strand
ACGAAGTGTCTCCCGAGGTGGGAGAACTCAACGAATCGGCAATTGATGAGGGAATGCAAAGCGACCCCGATGCAACCATGGCATTGCTCGCCGACCTCACTGCAGCCACCGACCCAAAATTACGTGAGTTAGCAAAGAATCTTGCCGGAAGACTCATGCTCGATGTTGCACAACGAACACCGTTGCGGCGGCGCGGCTTAGGAAAACTTGTGACCGCAAAATATCGCGATGGTGGAGACATAGATCTTGATGCGAGTACTGACGCATTTCGTGGCATTCATAATGCTCGCGAAATTCACATTGAAGAATTACGCGTGCGCACATGGGAAAAACGAGATACTGCGCTGTGCCTCTTGGTAGACCGCAGTGGCTCGATGGGTGGCGCACCACTGGCCACATCTGCGGTTGCAGCAGCCGCAATTGCCACTCGTGAACCAAGCGATTACAGCGTTTTGGCTTTCAGTCGAGATGTCGTGGTGGCAAAGTCACAAGACTCATACAAGCCTGGCAACGAGGTAGTGAACAGCGTTCTTACATTGCGTGGTTTTGGTACCACCGATATTGCCCAGGCTTTAGAGGCTGCACAAGCACAGCTCGCTCGTTCGCGAGCAGCCAGAAAAATTGTAGTGCTACTTTCCGATTGTCGGTCGAATGAACCAGGTGATATTGATGCCGCTGCACGCACCATTGAAGAACTTGTGGTCATTGCTCCCGCTGATGACGATGCGGAAGCAAGAGCTTTTGCGCATCGTGTAGGAGCACGTGTTACTTCGGTGACAGGCCCAACAGATATTCCTGGAGCGTTAGCTCACGTACTCGATAGTTAACGACAGTTGGGGTCATCGGGCGGTGTGATGCTGAACCGTTGCTGAGCAATTTCCTGGTTCAACACTGTTGTTTCGGTTGGGGATACAGCTGATGTGGTTGTGGTGGCAGCAGCGCGTGGCGCTGCATTTGCCGACATCTTACTCACGGTTTTTCCTGGCACGGTAGAACTGGTAGTGGTAGGAGCAAAGAGGGTTGTTGTTGGCAGCACTTTTGTTCCAACACTGGTTTCGGTAGCAATGGTCTGGCTAGTCACTGCAGCGATTTCTGAAGCCCCCTGAAAGATGGACAATATTTGCACCATTGCATCGCTCTTTAAGTTGGGCTCAATAACTGATTGCCCACCAATTGCTTTACCAAAACCTTCAACGGTGTAGGTATGCACATTGTCTTCAGTGACATTGCGCATGGCTCGGGCAAGTTGTAACAAACTAATGGGCGAGAGTTGATCGTCGGTGATGAGATTCTTCAACCCGGCGCTTACTAATTGATTTGCTATTGAAGGGTTTCCGATTCCCTTGTCGAGTGCCGAACGCAAAATACGACGAATGAAGTCTTGTTGGCGTGCAATGCGACCCCAGTCGCTGCTTGGGTCTTGAACCCATTTATTCTTTTTGTCGTCAAAGTAAAAGTATTTACGTGAACGCACGTATTGCAATGCACGGTCGCCGTTGAGTTTTGCACAGCCAGCGCTTTTTACTAAAAAGCCAGACGCACGGTCGCGAGTGGGGTATTCAAAAGGAATACGTACCCCACCTACTGCATCGACAATTGACTTGAATGCACAGAAGTCGATGCTGACGTAGTGGTCGACGCCAATATTGAAATTGGAACGAATGGTGTCGATGAGCCGGTTCGGGTCTTTCGGACGGTATGCAGTATTGATGCGGTTGCGGTGGTCACTGTTGGCAATTTTTACGTACAGGTCGCGCGGAAACGAAAGAACTGCAGCTTCGTTATTTTTCGGGTCGACCCGAATGAGCATGATGCTGTCGGTTAAGCCTGCATAGTTTGGCCTGTTCTTGAGTTCCTCGGCAGACGATGAGTTTGCGTTGGCGCAGGAATTGTTGTCGCGGCCCGTAATGAGAAAATTCTTGACAGACAAGTCACCTTCAGGAAGATTGTTGAGGTCGTCGCCGGAATCGGTTTGGGTGTTCTGTGGATTGCTCGAAATGGTCACCAATTTGCGGTTTGATAACTGCTGATTGGCATAGACCAATACGCCACCACCAACAATGCACCCGAGTGCGACGGCCAGGTTTAACCCAAAGACCAACCGCTGCGGCCACGAATGGTGAAACCTCTTGGGCCGGGTAGTTTTTGTGCGCGCCATCTTGGTTGAACGCTATCGCTTCTCAGGTTTATGCCAAGGTGACAGTTGTAATGATTTCCCCATCTGCAGAGCGCAATTCGCTCTGTAAGACGGATCCGGCGTAGGTGAGGTCACCAAAAGTTGTGGTGATTGCTGTGAGGGCTTCACTTGGTGCAGTAATGACAATGCTTGCCACCTCTGCTCGCTGAGAAACCTTTGCCTCAGTTTTCGCCCGGCGAATGGTTCCTAAGACTTCACAAACAGAGTTGAGTTGCAACTCATGATTTCCCGTTGGTGTGCAACCGGCGATGCAGTCGTCACTTGTTGGCCAACTAGCGATGTGTACAGAAGAGTCATTCCACCAACGCCACACTTCTTCAGAGACGAAAGGAATGAGGGGAGCAAAGAGTCGTTGCATGACCGAAAGAGCACGACGTAACGCGGCGCGCGCCGATGCCGTGAGTTCCACTGGCATGGTGTCGAGACCATAAGCACGCTGTTTTACTAACTCCACATAGTCGTCGCAGAACCACCAGAAAAATGCTTCAGTGCGCTCTAGCGAACGGGCGTAGTCGAAGTGGGTGAATGCGTTGGTGCACTCTTCAACAACGCCCGACAAGCGCTGCAACATTGCAATGTCAATCATCTCTGTGGGAACTGCCGTTGCATCTACATCGCCGAAGCTCAGTACAAACTTCGTGGCGTTGAGCAACTTGGTACCGAGCTTGCGGCCTACCTTCATCTGCTCTTCGCTAAATGCAGTATCTACTCCTGGGCGTGCACATGCTGCCCAGTAACGCACTGCGTCGCTGCCGTATTGATCGAAGAGGTCGATAGGGGTAACTACGTTGCCCTTCGATTTCGACATTTTTTTGCGGTCGGGGTCGAGAATCCAACCCGATAGCGCAGCGTTTTTCCATGGAGCAACGCCATGCTCAAAGTGAGAGCGCACCATGGTAGAGAACAACCACGTGCGAATAATTTCGTGTGCTTGTGGGCGAACGTCCATGGGGAACATGTGGCTAAACATTTCCGGATCATCAATCCAGTGGCCAGCAATTTGTGGTGAGAGCGAGCTGGTGGCCCAGGTGTCCATGACGTCTGGGTCGCCAACAAAACCGTTGGCTTGTCCGCGCTGTGACTCGGTGAAACCCTCAGGGACGTCGGTGCTGGGGTCGATAGGAAGTTGTTCGTTGGTCGGCACGAGTGGCGCGTCGTAGTTGGTAGTGCCGTCGGCATTGAGCGAGTACCACAGCGGCACGGGAACTCCGAAGTACCGCTGGCGGCTAATGAGCCAGTCGCCATTCAAGCCCTCTACCCAGTTTTCATAGCGGTGACGCATGTGTTCGGGGTGCCAAGTGAGTTCATGACCACGCTCAACAAACCGTGTGCGCAGGTCGGCTTCGCGGCCACCATTGCGGATATACCACTGACGGCTTGTCACAATTTCCAGTGGTCGTTCACCTTTTTCGAAAAACTTGACGGGGTGCATAATGGCGCGCGGTTCGCCCAGCATTTCCTCGCTAGTACGCAACATTTCAACAATGAGTGTTTGTGCTTGCTTAATTGATTTTCCAGCGAGTTGCGTATAAGCCTCGATGCCGCGAGCAGAAGTAATGACTTCGGGTGCGTCGGCCACAATGCGGCCATTACGACCAATGACGGCGCGAGTAGGCAATTGCAATTCGCGCCACCAAATGACGTCGGTGACGTCACCAAAAGTACAGATCATGGCAATGCCCGTGCCTTTGTCTATTTGCGCAAGCGGGTGAGCAAGAATGGGTACTTCAACATCGAAGAGCGGTGTGCGAACAGTGGTGCCAAATAGTGGTTGGTAGCGCTCATCGTCGGGGTGTGCAACAAGAGCAACACATGCTGGCAACAATTCGGGTCGCGTGGTGTCGATGAGTATGTCGGTTTTGCCGTCGGGAGTTTTTCCACTGGTGAGGTGAAATGCCAAGGTGTGATACGCGCCTGGGCGTTCACGATCTTCTAGTTCTGCTTGTGCAACAGCGGTATCGAAATCAACATCCCACAGCGTTGGTGCTTCTTGCATGTACGCCTCACCGCGTTGCAAGTTGTTGAGAAACGCGCGTTGACTTGTTTTGCGACTGCGTTCTTCAATAGTGGTGTAGAGCAACGACCAGTCGACAGATAAACCAAGGCGACGGAAAAGCTCTTCAAAAACTTTTTCATCTTCGTGCGTCAGTATGTTGCACAACTCAATGAAGTTTGGCCGCGAAATGGGGAGTGGCTTGTGATCTTTTGGTGGCTCACCTTGGAAGGGTGGTGTGAAGTTGGCAACGTAAGGCACAGAAGCATCGCAGGTAACGCCGTAATAATTTTGCACACGACGTTCAGTGGGTAATCCGTTGTCGTCCCAACCCATTGGGTAAAAAACCGTCTTGCCGCTCATGCGCCAAAACCGTGCAATGGTGTCGGTGTGTGTGTATGAGAAAACGTGGCCCATGTGCAACGACCCGCTCACCGTGGGAGGAGGGGTATCGATGGCAAAAACCTCGCTGCGGGGCCGAGTGCGGTCGAATGTGTACACGCCCTCGGCGCTCCATGCGCCCGACCAGCGGTCTTCGATGCCATCCAGGCTCGGTTTCTCGGGAACAGATTGCTTCGCAAGAGGTGTAGACATAGGCACTTACCCTAGAGTCAAAGAGTGCTTTCTCTCTACGACACTGCCACTCAAGAGGTCCGACCCCTTGCAATGCGCCAGCCCGGGCACCTCAGCATCTACCTCTGCGGCCCCACCGTCTATGGCCCGCCCCACCTTGGGCATGGCCGCGCCACCCTGGTCTATGACATTTTGCGCCGTTATCTCACCTGGACAGGCATTCAGGTCCGCCTGGTTTCCAATATCACCGATATTGACGACAAAATCATCGACCGCGCCAACCGGGAAAACCGCCCATGGGCAGAAATTACCCAGAAGTGCGAAACCATGTGGTTTTCGGCCATGGCCGCTCTCAACGTAGAAAAGCCAAACGACATCCCCCATGCAACGGAATATGTCGACCAGATGGTGGCAATGATCGGCGAGCTCATTGGCCTACAGCGCGCCTATGCCACCTCCGATGGGGTGTATCTCAGTGTCATTTCGGTCGACGACTACGGCTTGCTTGCCCATCAAAAACTTGAGGACATGCTCGCAGGTGGCGGCGACCGTGAAGTGTTTGGCGCGAGCGAGAAAAAACACCCCGCCGATTTTGCACTATGGAAATTTACTAAGCCCGGTGAACCTGCATGGCCGTCGCCATGGGGCGAAGGTCGTCCGGGCTGGCACAGCGAGTGTGTAGTGATGAGTTTGCAGTTGCTCGGCGAAGGGTTCGACCTCCATTGCGGTGGCGCCGACTTGCGCTTTCCGCATCATGAAAACGAACGAGCCCAGGCTGTTGCACTAGGCAAGACCTTTGCAAACCATTGGATGCATAATGGTTTTGTTGTCGACACCGAAGGCGAAAAAATGTCGAAGAGTTTGGGCAACGTCACCAACCTTCTCGACTTGGTAGAACACTACGACCCTCGCGCATATCGCATGTTGTTGTTGCAAACGCACTACCGCTCACCAGTTCGTGTGGGTCAAGACAACATCGATGCTTCGGTCAAAGCAGTAGGCAGCATCGATGGTTTCTTTGCTCGTATGGCAGAAGTATCAACCAACGCAACTGCCGATGAGGCCACATTGCAATCATTTCGCACCGCAATGAATAACGATCTCGATACGCCTGGTGCAACCGCATTGATGTTCGACACCATTCGCAAGGCGAATGCAGCACTAGACGTAAAAGACGACGTTCTCGCAGGCGCTTTAGCTGGCGCTGTGAAAGAAATGTGTGTTGCCTTTGGTTTACAGGTCAACGCCTTTGCTGAAGTGAGTACCGACATCGCTGAGAAAGCTGTTCAGCTCGACGCTGCACGTGCAGCAAAAGATTTTGCTACTGCCGATGCGTTGCGCAACGAACTACAAGCTGCCGGCTATGTGGTGGAAACGACGAAAGAGGGCACAAAGGTACGGCGTGGCTGAGCGCACCAAGTTTCCAGCCGGCTTCTGGGTCATTTGGAGCACCGTTGCTCTCGACATGGTGGGCTTTGGCATGGTGGTGCCCATTCTGGGTCGCTATGCAGACCGGTTTGGTGCAAGTGGTTTTGAAATAGGCCTACTCTTCTCCTCATTTTCCATCGCGCAGTTCTTCTTTGCGCCTTTCATGGGTCGATTGTCCGATCGCATTGGTCGTAAACCCGTCATCATCATTTCGCTCTTGGGCACCGCAGTTGGCAGTTTTGTCACGGGCGCTGCCGGAACATTGTGGTTGCTCTTTTTAGGTCGTTTTCTCGATGGTGCGTCGGGGGCCAGTGTGTCGGTAGCACAAAGTGCCATTACCGATATTGCGCCACCCGAGCAACGCGCCCGGTTGTTAGGAATGTTGGGCGCGGCATTCGGTGTGGGCTTTGTACTCGGACCCGCAATTGGTGGTCTAGCAGCACTTGGTGGTCCGCATGTTCCGTTTTATGTTGCAGGTGTGTTTGCACTGTGCAATGCCGTTGCTGCTTTTATTCGACTTCCCGAAACAAATCAGAACATCGGGAAAGCTCGCGATGCCACACAAGTTGTTTCACGACGCAGAAGTTTTGCTTGGAACAGATTCACCATGACGGCGTTGTTGTCGGGCACTGCGTTCGCGGGGTTTGAAGCAACATTTTCTTTGTTCGGTGAGCGTCGTTTTCAACTCACCGAAGGTTCTGCAGCGGCCGTTTTCCTCGTCGTTGGAGTGATGCTTGTCATTGTGCAAGGTGGTCTCATTGGTCCGCTCACAAAAGCTTTTGGTTCTGAACGTCTCCTCACTGCGGGTTTTGTAACGCTCATTGCTGGGTTTATCGTTCTTTCTATTGCAGAAGTATGGGTAGTGCTTTTTCTCGCTCTTGCACTTCTGTCACTCGGCCAAGGTTTGGTGACCCCATCACTCACCAGCGTTGTTGCCGACTCAGTGTTACCCGAGCGGCGTGGTGAAGTACTTGGAGTTCAGCAATCTGCAGGGGCACTCGCGCGTATCATTGGGCCCGCAATTGCAGGGTTACTTTTCGATCATGCTGGTGTTGCATGGCCATATGTTGTTGCTGCAGTTCTTACAGGGGCAGCACTTGCTACGGTTTCGCGCAGGAAATAAACACCATGAAAGAGCACTTTAAAAACGTGAACCATCGCAACGCCGCTGGCGAAGATCGGGCTTTAAGCGGCTTGTCGTCGTTCGATGCTCAACTGGGCCCGTCGCACATGGGGTATATCCCATCGCTCGACGGCTTGCGTGCCCTCGCCGTTCTTGTGGTGATTTTGTATCACGCACATTTCAGTTGGATCCGTGGCGGGTTCATTGGAGTTGAAGTCTTTTTTGTCGTGAGTGGTTTTCTCATCACTTCTCTTTTGTTGGAAGAGTCTGAAGACACCGGGGGAATTTCCCTTCGGCAATTTTGGATTCGTCGTGCACGGCGTTTGTTGCCAGCTCTTTTCACCATGTTGGTTGCGGTGTCGGCATGGGCTCTTCTGTTCTCGAAGTACAAAGTAGGGCAGTTACGTCACGACTATTTGTCTGCTGTTTTTTACATTTCGAACTGGTGGCAAATTTTCTCTAGCGACGTTCCCTACTTCGCACCTAGTGACCCGCCACTGCTGCGTCACTTGTGGTCGCTTGCGGTAGAAGAGCAGTGGTATTTGTTGTGGCCAATTGCGTTTATTGCATTGTTCAAGTGGGGTAAAAATCGGGCGAAGGTCGCTCAGGCGTTGCTCGTGATTGCAGTTTTCATCATGCTCTTCACTGCCGTTGCATACTCCTCAGGCAACGGCGACCGCATCAACTTTTTGTATCTCTCTACCATTACGCGATCAACTGGCTTGCTGCTCGGTGCCGCCGGAGCGTGTTTGTGGCGACCATGGCGCATGGCAGGTATTGCGCAGAGAGGGCGCGCCTCGGCAGCCGACATTCCAGAGCGCACCCTCAACCTCGCAGCATTGGTGAGTGGATCACTGCTTGTACTCATGGCATTGGGTCTCACTGTTTCTGGGGCTCCGCTCTATCGCGGTGGATTAATTCTTGTATCTCTGTCATCACTCGTTCTCGTAGCGTGTGCGGTTCACCCCAACGCAGTGGGCGTGCAGAAATTTCTTGGTTACGCGCCACTTGTTGAAATAGGGAAGCGCTCATATGGTTTGTATCTCTGGCATTGGCCAATTTTCCTGTTTACAAATGCGCGGGAATCGGCAGGAAAGTTTTTCATTGCAATTGTCGTCACTGCAGTCGTCACAGAATTGTCGTACCGCTGCATTGAAGTGCCTATACGTAACGGCTTTATTGGACGTGCTCGCGAGACATTGCGCAACATCAATCACCCATCTCGTCGCGACATGGTCATTATTGCAAGCAGTTACGCTACGGCGGCCGGAGTACTCATTGCTTCGGTGAGCATTGCCTTGGCTTTCACCACGCCTATCGACTTATCGGTAGACAACGGAGAAGACATGGAATTTGGAGCAACCACCACAATTGCTGGGGCAACACAAACCACCGTGAATGGAGTCGTTGCTCCTTCTACAACCTTGCCCACCCTTGCCAACCCCATTCGTTTGGTTATTGTGGGCGACTCACAAGCTAAAGCTCTTGCCAAGAATATTCCCGTGGGTATTGAAAAAACTTTCACCGTTACCGACGGAGGTGTGTCGGGTTGCGGTGTGTACGACACGGGTACAGGAATTAGCCCATCTATTGACTTCAAACAATCATTTCAATTCTGTCGAGGCTGGGAAAAGAAATGGACTGCTTCGGTTCAAAAAGCTAAAGGTCAGTTAGCGCTAGTTGTTTTGGGTGCTTGGGAAGTTCTCGATGTTCTTGGCGGAGGAGTGAACTATTCGCTCGGTTCCCCACAAGCCGACACCTTCTTTAAAACACAAGTGAAGCGTGGCATTGATGCCCTCGTCCTTGGCGGTGCAAAGGTCGCGCTACTCGAAGTGCCATGTATGCGACCAAAAGACGTGAAGGGGGCGGGTATTCCGCCGCTTCCCGAGCGAGGTGACGACACGAGAACTGCACAACTCAACAAGTTGCTGCAAGAAGTGGCTAACGAAAATGCTGCAACAACTACCTTTGTGAAAGGCCCACGCGAGTGGTGCACCAGTTCAATTATTGGCAACGACCTGGGTTATCGCTGGGATGGTGTGCACGTGTACAAGCCTGGCGCGAAGTTGATTATGGACACCATTGCGCCCTCGCTCCTCGCCATTCCCTTGCAGTAACTGTTAGAGCAACTTAAACGCCGCAATGGCAACGCTCATGAGCAAAGTGTTAACGCCTAGCATCGCCATAAACATGCGATGGGTTTGATGGTTCATTTCTTTACGTAGATCGAGAAAACCCTCGTTCATCTCTTTGCGCATGCCATCGACTTCGTGGCGGAGTTCACTGCGTATAGCTGCGAATTCTGTGTAAATCTCTTTGCGCAGGCCGTCGATTTCATGGTGGAGATCACTGCGTATAGCTGCGAACTCTATGTTCATTTCGCTACGTACCGTGCCAAACTCGGTGTTCATTTCGCTACGTACCGTGCCAAACTCGGTGTGCATTTCGCTACGTACCGTGCCAAACTCGGTGTGCATCTCCTTGCGAAGACTTGCGAATTCGGTGTTCATATCGTTGCGCAACTCAAGCAATGAGTTGTTGAAACCCAACTGCATGAATTTGCCCAAGGTCTCAAGGTCTTGTTTGGTGGCAAAATCATTCCAGCCAACGGGCGGCAGCAGTCGCATGAGAACAGCAGCAGAGTCGTCACTCATGATGTTCTCCACCTCCTTGTGAAGTTGCCTACGTTCAATTTCGCTCACACTCAAAATAACCCCCTTGGCTCGAATCGTCCATCATTTTCTTTTTCTTATGTGTGCCTTGGGGGCCACAAACTGGCAACAAAATCTGCAGAAATCGAGGAAAATGAGGCATCACGCCCTACTGCTGGGTAACTTATACGCATGGCTGATTTCTCCCTCCAACTCAACGACGACCAACTCCAAATTCAAGAGTGGGTTCGCACCTTTGCAAAAGACATCATTCGCCCCGCCGCCCAAGAGTGGGATGAGCGCGAAGAGTTCCCGTGGCCAGTTGTGCAAGAGGCCGCAAAAATCGGTTTGTACGGCTGGGAGTTCCTCATGAACAACATGGCCGACCCCACTGGGTTATCGATGCCGGTCAGCATTGAAGAACTGTTTTGGGGCGACGCCGGCATTGGTATGGCCATCATGGGTTCGGGTCTTGCAGCCGCGGGTATCGCTGGCAACGGCACACCAGAGCAACTGATGGAGTGGGTGCCACAGTGTTACGGAGATGCAAACGACGTGAAGCTCGGAGCGTTTTGTGTGAGTGAACCCGATGCTGGTTCCGACGTATCGAGCTTGCGTACACGTGCTGTGTACGACGAAGCAAAAGATGAATGGGTACTCAACGGAACAAAGGCATGGATCACCAACGGCGGCATTGCAAACGTTCACGTTGTTGTTGCGGCAGTTGACCCAGCGCTCAAAGGTCGCGGTCAGGCTTCTTTCGTCGTTCCACCAAACACCAAAGGCTTAAGCCAAGGTCAGAAGTATGCAAAGCACGGAATTAAGGCATCGCACACTGCAGAAGTAGTGCTTGACGATGTTCGTATTCCAGGAAGTTGCTTGCTCGGTGGCAAAGAAAAACTCGATGCCAAACTTGCTCGTTACCGTGAAGGTGGTGCATCAAGTGGCAAGCAGCCGGCAATGGCTACGTTCGAAGCAACACGCCCAGCAGTTGGTGCACAAGCACTTGGTGTTGCACGCGCTGCATATGAAATCGCACTCGACTACGCCAAAGAGCGCGTTGCTTTCGGCAAGCCCATCATCATGAACCAGGCCATTGCATTCAAGCTTGCCAACATGGCAACACAAATCGATGCAGCTCGTCTGCTCATTTGGCGTGCTGCATGGCTCTCA
Source organism: Ilumatobacteraceae bacterium (assembly GCA_044358465.1). Lineage (GTDB taxonomy): Bacteria > Actinomycetota > Acidimicrobiia > Acidimicrobiales > Ilumatobacteraceae > F1-20-MAGs119. The sequence continues at coordinate 243 of JBIKNT010000033.1, read as the reverse complement.
AAAAATGGTGGCTTCAAAAATGCAGAAGGCTCAATGAGCAAATACTTCGCATCAGAGATGTCGGTGAAAGTAACCGAAGAAGCCATTCAAATTCTTGGTGGCTACGGATACACCCGTGAGTATCACGTAGAGCGCATGCACCGTGATGCAAAGATTCACACCATCTTTGAGGGAACCTCGGAAATTCAGCAGCTAGTGATTGCCCGTGCAATTTCGGGCCTACGAGTTGAGTAAATAGCGCCT
>JBIKNT010000204.1:0-3512 GCA_044358465.1 Ilumatobacteraceae bacterium | reverse complement strand
AACGAAACTGATTCCTACTGGGGTTTACCTGTCAGATTGCCCACACTGCGTGCCACCCTGCAAGTAGCCTGAATTCACAGGAAGTCGGTATGCAATTGCAATCATTCGAGCAGGGTGTAGAGCGTATGGTCGGTGGCGTGTTTCAACGTGCATTTAAAAGTTCAGTTCGCCCCATTCACATTGGGCGCAAGCTCATTCGTGAAATTGATGCGCAGCGTACGCTCGATGCTGCTGGCAAGGCCGTGGCGCCGAACGTGTTTGTGGTGCATGTCAATGAAAAAGACCGTGCTGCATTTGGCGATTTAGAAAAGCCCCTATTGGCCGAATTGGTGAGTGCTGCCGAGGAATACGCCAAGAGCGAGCAATACCAGTTGTTGGGCGAGGTAAAAGTAAGCCTCTTTACCGATGCGGCCTTGAAAGCAGGGCGTTTTGAGGTTCATGCCAGCGTGAGTGCTGGGGCTAGTGAGCCGGCGCCTGTTGCTGCACCCGTGGTGGTGGAACACAGCGATGAACCCCCAGCAGCAGGCATTCCCTCTCTTGAAGTTCCGGTGGTGGTGCCGCCTGTGGTGGTGCCCCCGGTTGTTTCTGTGCCCACTATTTCTCCGCCCACCATTGCCACTCCTTCTATTCCGCCACTCCCCTCGTTGGGCGGAACGCCCAGTGCACCGGCCCCGGCTGCTGCACCCATGTTGAAAGCCACGCTTGCCATGGCCGATGGTTCGCGTATTGCGTTGCGGCCTGGGGTTGTTTCGGTGGGGCGCTCGGCTGAGTCGACCATTCCGTTGAACGACACCAATGTGAGCCGGCGCCATGCCGAGTTGCGGTTGCGTGGCGAGGGCGCCGATGCGGTGTGGGTTCTTGTCGACCTGGGCAGCACCAATGGCACCCTCATTAATGGTGTGAAGGTGAATGGCGAGCAAGTGTTGCGCAAGAACGACGCCATTGTGTTTGGCGCCACCAAGGCGCGCTACGAGGTGGCATGACCCATTGGGTGAGTTGGCCATGAGCGACCAACTGTTGAATACGTTAAAAGTGGCCCTGTTGGCCTTGCTCTATCTCTTTTTTGCTCGTGTGTTGTGGGCAGTGTGGAGCGAAGTGCGCGTGCCGGTTGCTGCTGGCGTATCGCCCAAGGCGAATACTGCAGGTTCGGGTTCGGGTTCGCGTGCGAAAACTGGCCCTGTGCAATTACTCATGGTCGAGCCTGCTGCTCGGCGTGGAAGTGTCACTGTGCTTGAAGGCGATGTGGTGGTGGGTCGTGCGCCTGAGTGCAGCGTGGTGATGCCCGACGACCCGTATACAAGTACTCGCCACGCGCGGTTTTTTGAACGTGATGGCGCATGGTGGGTTGAAGACTTGGGTAGCACGAATGGCACACTGGTAAACGCGAAAACAATTACTGAAGCCCAGCAACTCAAGCGCGATGACCGTGTGCAAACCGGCAGCGCTGTGTTTGAGGTGCAGTGATGAACGTAACTATGGGCACGGTGCAGTAGTGGAAGAGTTCACCATTACTTATGGTGCGGTAACGCATGTGGGCCAAGTACGCACCGGCAATGAAGACTCGTTGTTGGCCGACAACAACGTGTTTATGGTGGCCGACGGAATGGGTGGGCATAACGCTGGCGAAGTAGCAAGCCTGATGGCTGTTGAGCAATTGCGTGAAGCAGCCGGCAGCATTATTGCCGAAACCGATTTGGTGCAAGCACTTGAGCAAGCCAACGAGGTTATTTACGCCGAGTCGATGACCAACCATTTACATCACGGCATGGGCACCACACTTGCAGCGATGGTGGTGTTGGAAAACAACACCCTTGTGGTGGCGCACGTGGGCGACTCGCGTGTGTACATATGGCATGAAGGTTCGCTGTCGCGTTTATCGAAAGACCACAGCTATGTGCAAGAACTTGTAGATGAAGGCATTGTTTCTATTGAAGAAGCACGCACTCACCCACGGCGCAACATTGTTACGCGCGCACTGGGTATTGACGCCGATGTAGAAGTGGAAGCAAACACTTTTCCGGTCACCGTAGGTGCGTGGTACGTGTTGTGCAGCGACGGACTTGTTGATGAAATTTCCGATGCCGATATTGTCAAAGTGTTGGAGCGTTGCACCTCGCCACATGAAGCAGCACAAGCACTGGTAGATGCTGCCAATGCTGCAGGTGGCCGCGACAACATCACTGTCATTGTGGTGTCTACTGCGTTACCCGAAGCAGAAGTTGTGGAGCCAGTTGAAATACCAAGTAGTTCTGGTGTCGACGACACCGACCCTGCGGGTATTCCTGTTGTTGAAGCAGTAACGCCTGTGACTGCTGCAGCGCCTGCGAAAAAGAAATTCCGCTTTGGGCCGGTGCTGTTTTGGAGTGCGTTGGTTGGCATTGTTCTTGCGGTGCTCGTGGTGTTTGCGGCGTATGGGCGCACCGGTTACTTCGTGAGCTTTCAAGGCGACGATGTTGTGGTGTTGAAGGGTCGCCCTGGTGGCGTGTTGTGGTTTAACCCCACTGTTGAAGCGCGCACCACACTTACACGTAGCGACCTCACTGACTCTCTTGCATTGGAAATTGCTGGCGAGCCCACCTTTAGCGAGTCGAGTGCTGCGCAAACATATGTGAATGGCATTCGCGATGAAGTGCAGCCGAACCCCACCACTACTTTGCCGGCTGTTGTTACCACAACTTCTTCAAGCACTTCAACAACGTCGAGCACTACTTCCACTGTTGTGGAGTGAGGCGCAGTTGGCGAACACCGTTTCTCCATTAGCTGTTGCGCGCAGGCGTAGTGAATTGGGTTTGGTGTTGTTGGCGGCGTTTATTACCGGGGCTGCCTATGTGTTGGCGTCGTTGGGAAAAAATGCCAGCTTGCCGGCGCGCATTGGGCCATTTCTTGTTTCGCTGTTAGTGCTGTTGGTGTGTGCACATATTGGTGTGCGCAAGTTTGCGCCGGGTGCTTCACCACTACTGTTACCGCTTGCCACGTTGTTGCACGGCATTGGTTATGTGATGATTGCGCGCTTGAGCGACCGCCTTGCTGGTTTGCAAGCAACATGGAGCCTCATTGCTGTTGCGTGTTTTATTGCTGTGCTGGTGGCGTTGCCGCGAGTTGCCGACTTGTTGCGGTATCAGTACACGTTTTTGTTTTTAGGTGTGTTCTTGCAGTTGTTGCCGTTGGTGCCTGGTGTGGGCTTTTCCAGTGGTGGGGCACGCATTTGGGTGAGCATTGGGCCCATTAACTTTCAGCCAGGTGAGTTTGCGAAATTGTGTTTGGCCATTTTCTTTGCGGGGTATTTGTCAGAGCAACGAGAAGTGTTGAGTAGCGGTGGCAAGCGCATTGCTGGAGTGCAATTGCCCGAGATGCGCACGTTTTTGCCGGTCATGTTGGCGTGGGGTGTGAGTGTGGTGGTGATGGTGGCCGAGAAAGATTTAGGTTCGTCGCTGTTGTTCTTTACGTTGTTTGTGGTGTTGTTGTGGGTGGCAACAGAGCGCAGTGGCTACATCGTTTTTGGTGGTGGGCTC
>JBIKNT010000202.1:0-3541 GCA_044358465.1 Ilumatobacteraceae bacterium | reverse complement strand
TAAGACATTGCCCTCAACACGGTTGAACTGCGGAAGGAATGGGCCGAACAGGAGTAGTTCAATTCCGGCTCGACTATGGCCCTCAACGCGATTACGAATAATTGTATTTTTGGTGCCTCCACCTACAGCAATGCCGCCGCCGAAGTAACCATAAGAAATTGCTGGGGCATCAGGGCTGTCGTTATTGGTGACAACGTTGCCAACAACAATGGCCTCGGCCTGGGGTGCAAGACGTTCCATCTCTTGTGAATTAGGTGCGATGCCTAAACGGTTATTGCGAAAAATAGAACGCGCTACTACTACGCCTCCTGAAGCATTCGTTCCAAAGTAACCAATCGCATTGTTCTCTGCGATGTTGTTGTCGAGTGTTACATCGCATGGTTGACATTGGCCTACATAAAAACCGGAATCGGGGTGACCTGATGCAAGTGAGTGTTCAACTAAGCCCCCTTTTGCAGCAAATGCATAGATGCCGTACAAGCCGTTGTTGTGGGTAGTTACATAACTGACTCGATAGCCCTGTAAAACATCATCGCCAGTGCCATAGTCAGTAGCAGGGTCAACGCCACGACCCTTAGATGCAGCGCTGATGCCGTTAAAAACAATGCCATTCTGGAGGTAATTGCGAACGGTGAGATTTTCAATTGCGACGTTGTTGCTAACAACCGAAATTCCATTAGGCAGGTTGAATTTGCCGTCCAGAATGACTCCATTGCGGTCGGTCCCGCGAATGGTAATTCGCTCCGTCTTTACCTCAATTGCCTCGTGGTAGGTACCAGGCCCGATCTCGATAGTGGTTCCCGGGCGGGCGCTCTTCACCGCGGCAGAAATCGTTGCGTAATCGCCGGGAACCAAGATGCGTCGCTCCGCATCACCGCCGCCGTCAATACCGCATGAAACAAGCCCGATAGACATGAAAACCATCGACACGGACGTGATCAAACGCATAGATAATTATCTCAGATTCGATGAAGTATTACTTGCTCATACCCTATAAATATGAGGCTTTCCGTGTTTTCTGGCCCTCAAACGTCCTGGGTTGATGAGGAAAGATTATCGAGATCGTCGTGGTCTATTGATCGTCCGCTAGCTCGCTTATTCACTCAACGCTCAGCGTATTTTCATGCGCTGTCATTTCCGTAGTTCCTTCTTTTGTTGTAAATTTGGATGGCACTAGGTGGAGAGAAAGCTAAAACATCAGTTATGGAACTTGGTGACCCAAGTAGCGACCACCAATGAAAGAGCCTCCTCGTTGGACGCTCGGGTTTGTCGTCGCGCTTTCCACAATCACGGCGATAGTTCTCGCAGTCTCCATCTTTTTTATTCATGGGCCATCAACACGACCCGATGAATTGAGCTACCTCTTAAATGGCCGCGTGCTCACAGGTCACAACGAGACGCCATTGCCAGGCGTTCGCGCCTTCTATCAAGCCGGTTACAGCATGGTGACCGCTGTCGGAGCATTGTTTGGTGCCTCAATTGAGGTGCAGTTCCGAGTCTCACTTTTTATCAACATGTTTTTTGTATTGCTCACCGGACTTGCGCTTTATGGGTTAATGGCGCGACATTTTTCTATCTCTGCGCGTTGGGCGGCTCTCGTTGCCGCCAGTATTTCTGTGGCTCCTTCGGTAGCTGCTTATTCATTATTTGTCTATGCGGAATCATTAAGTCGTTTATTGATTGCAGTTGTTGTATTGCTTGTGTTTGAGATCAGTTCATCGGCCACAGTGTCGAAGATGATTGCGACTGGAGCGGTCGCCGCTTTTCTTCCAATTGTGCATGGTCGATTTGTATTGCTTCTTCCCCTGACCGTTTTCGTAATGATTGGAATTGCGTTGTTTGCGCAGCCGAGGCGGTATCAGTCACTGGTAGCTGGGCTTTCCACATGTGTGGTGGTGTACCTCACATGTGATCAACTCAACATGCATCTACGTAACGAGTTGTATGTGGCATCTGTTGGCAAAGAAGATCGCATACTGGAGCGCATGACAACACTGAGCGAATGGCCCAGCATCTTGCGCTCAGCTGCAGGGCAAATGTGGTACCTCATCTCCACTTCATTCGGGCTCGCCTTTGTTGGCCTCGCTGTCTTAACACTGGCTGTCTGGCAACACTTGTCGAAACGATCATGGCGAGAGGCAATACCCGCGATATATGTCATCGGAATAGTAGGTGCGGTTGCGCTTACCTCGTCTGTGCAACTGGCTTACGTCACACGAGCTGATCATTTGATTTATGGACGTTATGTCGAAGCGATGAGTCCTGTGTTGGTTGCAATTGCGTGTGCAGCACTACTTACATCGTTTCGGTGCAGACTCTGGGGGCTGGCTCTGACGGTAGTGGTGGCTCTCACAGTCATTCTGCTCATTGCAACTGACGGCGACCGCCTGCGAGAGATGATCGCAGCAAATCGTTATTTCTCTGCTCCCAATGCCATCGCGCTTGACTGGACACGAGAGAGATTCGCACCAATTGGATATGTCGTGCTCGCCGTGATCTTTATTTCCATCGCAATTGTCATCATGATGCTGTGGTGGCGTTCAGCTACAAATGCTTTGGTGTTTCTCGGCTGCATTGGTGCTCTTGCAACCATCTACACCGCTACACAAACTGTGATTCCCTATAACGAAATTCGTGGCGATCTGATTTTAGATAATCGTATTAAAGCCCTTACCGATGAAGACAAGCGCTCTGATACTCAAGTGGCGGTTGACTTCAATACAAGCGCTGCCAATGCGTTTGTTCACTACCGCTATCTGGTGCACCCCATTCAACTAGTGCTCATCAATCAGAGAAACGTCGTTCAGCCGAATGTGAATTGTGTAATTAGTATCAACAGCAAACCACCAGCTACAACCGGATGGATGCAAGGCGGCGATGAACCTGAATTAGACCTCACGCTGTGGATGCGTCAAGGTCTAAATTCGTGTTGACATGGGTAGCGGCTGGGGTTCCAGTAAATGTTTGGAACACAAAACGCTTTTCGGAATGCCTTTTCGTTGCTTAGGGAAGATTCTCGAGATCGTCGTGGTCTTTTGATCGTCCACTAGCTCGTTTGTTTACTTTGAGATCATTCAATGAGATAACGGGAACGGGAGTTCCATCTACAATTTGCTCATTGGCTCGAGAGAAACAATCGCTGAAAGTTACGCCGTCAATGTCTGTGAGAATTTCAATGCGTAATGGTGCTTCGCCCATTCGAATAATACGGTCAGGATCTTCAAACAATTCTGGAACGAGTTCTGGCGTGTCGAATCCAAATTCACGAAGACTGGTGAAAATACGCTCGGCGTTGACACGATTTCGCGCAACCCAGACGTCCATAACTGCAGTAGCGCGGGGATAGCCGTGAATTGCAACAGCGAAGCCACCAACTAAGAGATACTCAACGTGATGTGCGTTGAGTAATTTCAAGAACTCGGAGAAGTCTTGAGGAAACTCGATCTGTTCCATAATTCATCCTGCGTAGTTCAAGAAGGTGTTGAAGTCGAGCCTGAGCGGTCTGGGTTGACCAGAATGCCCGGTCTTGCTGAGCGCTCTC
>JBIKNT010000201.1:0-3552 GCA_044358465.1 Ilumatobacteraceae bacterium | reverse complement strand
AGTTCTAAAAGGAGTTCGTGTTCATTTGCGGCATCAATAAGCACACCTTCGCCTGTTGCCTTGCAACGCAGCACAAAAACATTGTTTTCAAATGGTCCAACGACCACTTTGTGCACTTCAAGATCGCTATTCGACCAGTGCAAAGTTTCGGTGAGAGCGCCGTCGTTATTCACGCGTTGAGTATTACAGAAGTACCCTGAAATTTGCGGAATTGAGACAAATGTTCACGCAGAAATGACGTTGAAACCGAGGCCTAGGGCCACGGTGAGTTGGGCTGCATCGAGCGTGGCAAATGAAACGGGGCGAGGAAGACGTTGTGCCGCTGCAAGGTGCAGTGCAGAGCCAAGAGAAACGGGTTGAGTGCGCGAAATGAGTGAAGCTTCGTCGATGCACCGCTGGTCGACAGGAATGACGTGCACGTAGTCCCATGTGCGGCGAATGGCATCTTCTATTTCGTCACGTAAGAGTGGCTCTTCGGTGAGTCGGTCAATTCCGGCAAGTGACTCAGCAAGTGCCATTGCCGATGCGCACCATGTGGAATCTTCAGACATTGCTTGAGCAACTGCGCGGTGGTGCGGCGACGTGATGTGCAGTGCAAGAAGAGCCGTGGTGTCGAGCACAAGGGTCATCGCAGGTCTCGCACCATCTGGTCGAGGCGCATGCCACTGAAAACGTCGATGGGGGTATCGACCAGAGCATGAAGTGGTCGGTTGCCCTGTGCGCGCCGCGGGGCAATCACGAGTCCGCGGGCAACGAGTTCGTCCATGGAGTTGTGGCCCGGTGAGTCGAGTGGCCCCAGTTGTGCCAGGGGTCGGCCAGCATCGGTCACCACAATGCGTTCGCCAGCTGCTGCCCGGCGCAGCGAACTCGCAAGAGAAAGGCGCAATTCGCGGGTGCCGAGGCGGGGGGGCTGGGTGGTCATTTCTTTAGTGTACACAGGTGTACACATCTAAAGTAGCGCCCTAGGTTCCGTGTGGGGCAGACTCTCTTCATGAATTTTGCCTTTAGTGAAGAACAAGAAGAACTCCGTAAAACTGTCCGTGCGTTTCTCGATGCAAAATCTGCAGAGGGTGCCGTTCGTGAGCAGATGGAAACCGACAATGGCTTCGACGCAGCAGTGTGGAGCCAAATGGGTGAGCAAATGGGTCTCCAGGGCTTGCACATTCCCGAAGAGTACGGCGGCTCAGGCTACGGCTACGTCGAACTCGGTGTTGTCTTAGAAGAAATGGGTCGTGCACTTTTGTGTGCTCCGTATTTCTCCACCGTGGTTCTCGCTGCCAACACGTTGTTGCACAGCGGCGATGAAGCTGCCAAGAAGGAATACCTTCCAGGTATTGCTGCCGGAACAACCATTGCCACATTGGCAACCGCTGAGCCTTCTGGCAAGTGGGACGAAGCAGGCATTCAAATGGCTGCAACGGGTTCAGGTTCCGATTGGAAACTTTCAGGAACAAAGTCGTTCGTTATCGACGGCAATACAGCATCACTCATCATTGTTGCTGCACGCACAGCAAAAGGCGTCAGCCTTTTCGCAGTGAATGGCGATGCAGCTGGCCTCACCCGCACAGCACTTTCCACAATGGACCAAACACGCAAGCAGTCGAAGCTTGAATTCAACAACACACCTGCTCGCCTCATTGGTGCAGAAGGCTCGGGTTGGAAAGTTCTTTCTACAGTGTTCGACCTTGTTGCTGTTGGTCTTGCTGCAGAGCAAGTGGGCGGAGCACAAAAAGTGCTGGAAATGGCTGTTGAGTACGCCAAGGTTCGCGTGCAGTTTGGTCGCCCCATTGGTTCGTTCCAGGCAATCAAGCACAAGTGTGCAGACATGTTGCTTGAAGTGGAGTCAGCCAAGTCGGCTGCGTACTACGGCATGTGGTGTGCAAGTGAAATGAACGAAGAACTTGCTTCGGTTGCATCACTTGCTAAGGCCTATTGCTCAGAAGCATATTTCCACGCAACAGCAGAGAACATTCAAATTCACGGTGGTATTGGTTTCACCTGGGAACACCCAGCACACCTCTACTTCAAGCGTGCAAAGTCAAGCGAGTTGATGTTTGGTGACCCCACCTACCATCGCGAGCTTCTTGCTCAGCGCATCGGCATTTGATTCTCGCTCTTTTCATAGTTGCAGCTGCTCTATCAGTTTTTCTGATTGCTGCATTGGTAGTTGGTCGCGAGGCGCGACGGCTTGATGCCGTTGCGCCTCGTGCCGTTTATGACCTCGTTGAAGCAACTGAATTTGTTGCCGATCTTCTTCCCTCGTCAACTCAAGGGCGCCTCACCCTCGATGAGTTGCGCGAGATGCTGATGCTCCACATGCGCTGGCTGCATGCCCAAGGTCTGCAGCCCGACAAAGTGGTAGACCGGCCACAAGAAATTCACGATGTCGTGCTCATTACCGAAGACCAACTCACGGGTTATCTACTTGCAGAAGCGGGCAAAGCAGGAGTGGAACTTCTGGAAGACGTCGATGTTGTGTATGTGGTGCAGGCACACCTGGCTTATTTCGACGCCATTGGGGCAGTAGGCCCAACTGCTTCATCAACTGATCTCTGACCCGGGCGGTTCGATTTCCACGCCACTTGGTACTTCTGCAATGACGGGTGCCCGTAGGTTTCATTTTCTAATTGGTCGCGCCAGCGTTCACCCAGCAACGCAACATGGGCTGAGTTGAGTTTTGCCTCGCGTGTTTTCGACTCGAAGTGGAAGCAATCGGTATACGGGGTATAGATGACACGTTTGCCAAGCAACTGCACCTTGAGTGCAAAGTCGATGTCGTTGTAGTCACCGGGGAACTGCGTGCTGAGCCCACCCACTTCAATAAAAACTTTCCGCGGGGTAAGTGCGCATGCCGCAATGACGCTCGATACCTCACGTGCAACGGTGAGCATGTTGTAGGCCCCTGCGCAATCTGCTGGGAAACCTCTGTATGCGTCGTAGGGCACCGGATTAAAAAAGTGTCCGGCACTTTGGATGAAGCCATCTTCATAGAGAAGCTTCGGACCCACGAGACCCACGGTGTCGTCGGAGAAATAACTTAACAACGTATTGATGAGGTGCGGATTACTGGGCTCGGTGTCGTCGTTCAGCAGAAGTAAATAATCGGCTGTGGTATTCGCAGCACCAAGGTTGACTTTTTCAGCAAAATTAAAGGGCCGATCAAAAGGAACAACTCGAATACGGCCAGGCGCCGCATTATTGATTTCCTGCAGTGCATGTTGCGATGTTGCGTCGTCGACAACAACAACAATGTCGAAATTCTGGAACGTTGAGTGTTCCACTAACTGCGCAATGGCGTGTGCAGCAAGCACGTGGTTCTTGCCACGCACCTCTGCTTCTGTACCGCGCGTGGGAATGATGACAGTTACTGAAGGATTGCTGTTGCGCGCGCGTGTAACAACAACCCCAGAGCCGCTGTCGTTGAGGGAACACTGAGCATCAATTCCGGTGCGTAAGCAGTGAGACTTCACCGCGTCAAGATCTGCGCTAGGAAACCTGTATTCCCATGGCGAGCTGTACAAGAAAAGTGGCATGCGACCAATTGACGAAGCA
>JBIKNT010000200.1:0-3559 GCA_044358465.1 Ilumatobacteraceae bacterium | reverse complement strand
TCAGTAAAAGACGGCAAAGGCAAGCTCATGGGCTTCGGGCACCGCGTCTACAAGAACTACGACCCACGCGCCACCATCATCAAAAAAGCTGCATACGACGTTTTTGAAGTGACCGGCAAGAACCCATTGCTCGACATCGCCTTGAAGCTCGAAAGAACTGCACTCGCCGATGAATACTTCATCTCGCGCAAGTTGTATCCAAACGTCGACTTCTACTCTGGTCTCATCTACGAAGCACTCGGCTTCCCTGCCGACATGTTCACCGTATTGTTCGCCATCCCACGTACTGCTGGTTGGCTTGCCCACTACGCCGAATTGTTGTCAGACAAAGAGCAAAAGATCAGCCGCCCGCGTCAGCGCTACACAGGTGCCGACGAGCGGAACTACTCAAAAATAGAAGCTCGCTAACGCGAGATATCAATCACGATTTTTCCGGCGTTGGCATTTTTTGCCATGTGCTCATGCGCAATTGCAATGTCGGAGAATTCATAACGTGAATCAATCACTGGCTTCAGTGCGCCTGTTGCAAACAGCGGCAGCATTTCTGTTGCGAAGCGTTGACTAATTGCGATTTTTTCATCGAGTGGTCGCGCTCGCAGCACTGTTCCTACAAGCCTTGCCCGTTTGAACATCAGCCCACCCAAGTTCATAGTTGGTGGTGGGCCTGCCATGGTTCCTACTTGAACAATGCAACCCTTCAATGCGAGTGACGCAATATTGCGGTCGACATAGTCTCCGCCAATAACGTCGAGAATGGTGTCGACACCTTTGCCACCGGTGAACTTCTTCACTTCTTCCACAAAATCTTGCGTTGAGTAATCAATGACAAGATCGGCACCAAGGTTTTTGCACGCTTGCACTTTTCCGGTGGAACAGGTGACCACAACGCGCGCACCAATTGCTTTACAAATTTGAATTCCCGCTGTGCCAACGCCCGAAGCGCCTGCATGCACTAAAGCAATACGGCCACTGGTGAGGCCACCTTGAACAACAAGTGCATCCCATGCAGTAATGAAGACTTCGGGTATTGCCGCAGCGTCGTTCACTGAAATGTTCGCCGGCACACGCATTGCTTGGCGTTCGTGCACTACTAAATACTCGGCGTATCCACCGCCGCTCACAATGCCCATGACGGCATCGCCAACGGCGTGTTCACGAACGCGACTTCCAATTGCTGTCACTACGCCAGCAAATTCGAGGCCAGGAACATCGTGCTCTACTGGGCTCGGGTTGGGGTACAAACCCATGCGTTGCATGAGGTCTGCCCTATTCAGTGCCGTTGCCCGTACCGCAACCAACACTTCTTCAGCATCGGGTTGCGGTACGGGAATATCGGCAAAGCGCAGTACTTCTGGCCCGCCAAACTCGGTGAGCACGACTGCGCGCATAACGATTAGGCCATCTTCTTTTGCAAACGTGTATCGAGTGCTTCCAAGAAACCTTCAGTGGTGAGCCATGGAGCATCTTTCGAGATGAGAATTGACAAGTCTTTTGTCATTTCGCCAGCTTCGATTGCTTCCACACACACTTCTTCGAGCTTCGTTGCAAAGTCGATGAGTTTCGGGTTGTTGTCAAGCTTGCCACGGTGCACCAAACCACGTGTCCAGGCAAAAATTGATGCAACCGGGTTGGTTGATGTTTTGTTGCCCTTCTGGTGTTCGCGGTAGTGACGTGTCACGGTGCCGTGAGCAGCTTCTGCTTCCACGGTGCGACCATCTGGTGTGTAGAGAACCGAGGTCATGAGACCAAGTGAACCAAAGCCCTGGGCAACGGTGTCGCTTTGTACGTCGCCGTCGTAGTTCTTACATGCCCAAACGTAGCCGCCTTCCCACTTCATGACGCATGCAACCATGTCGTCAATGAGGCGATGCTCGTAGGTGATGCCGGCTTTATCGAAGTCGGCCTTGAACTCATTAACGAACACTTCTTCAAAGAGATCTTTGAACTGGCCGTCGTATGCCTTCAAGATGGTGTTCTTGGTGCTCATGTACACGGGGTACTTACGGTCGAGACCGTAACGCAACGACGCACGAGCAAAGTCGCGGATGCTGTCGTTGAAGTTGTACATACCCATTGCAACGCCACCGTCTTTGCCAAACTTGGCAACTTCAAGTTCCATTGGCGCACTGCCATCTTCTGGCGTGTAGGTCATGGTCACTGTTCCTGCACCAGGCACTTTGAAGTCGGATGCTTTGTACTGGTCGCCGTGTGCGTGACGGCCAATAACGATTGGCTTGGTCCAACCAGGAACAAGGCGGGGAATGTTGTTGCAAATAATTGGTTCGCGGAAAACAACGCCACCAAGAATGTTGCGAATGGTGCCGTTTGGCGACTTCCACATTTTCTTCAATTTGAATTCTTCAACACGTTGTTCGTCTGGCGTAATGGTTGCGCACTTCACGCCCACGCCGTGCTTCAAGATGGCACGTGCCGAATCGATGGTGACCTGGTCGTCGGTTTGGTCGCGGTATTCCATGCCAAGGTCGTAGTACTCAAGTTCAATGTCGAGGTACGGCAAGATGAGGCGGTCTTTAATGAACTGCCAAATAATGCGTGTCATTTCGTCGCCGTCGAGTTCGACGACGGGGTTGTCCACCTTGATCTTTGCCATTGGGGGCCTTTCTCTTCCCGCAGCCCACCAGACGGGCAACGGTCACTTGTACGGTACTTGTACACATTAGCCGCTCGAAGCGCCCAGACGTCCTCTCAGCCCCACTATGGCTTGGCTCGCGCCGTCGCTTACCATTCATCCATGGAATTCGCCTGGACACCCGAACAAGAGGCACTTCGCGCCGAAGCCCGAGCTATTGCCGTCGACGCCGTTGAGCGCTACGGGCGCTTCAACGACTCATGGATGAACGGCTACTCAAAGGAATTCTCGAAAGAACTCGGTGCTCTCGGTTTCATTGGTATGACATGGCCCAAAGAATTCGGTGGCGGCGGACGCCCGCCGATTGATCGTCTCATTGTTGGCGAAGAACTCATTGCGGCTGGTGCCCCTATTGCTGCTTCGTGGTTTGGTGACCGCCAAATGGGTCCCGCATTCATGGCCTACGGAACACCCGAGCAACAAAAAGCTTTTCTTCCTGGCATCTTGTCGGGCGAAGACACTTGGTGCATTGGCATGAGCGAACCCGATGCGGGCAGCGACCTTGCATCGTTGAAAACAAGTGCAGTTCTCGATGGCGATGAATGGGTCATCAACGGACAAAAAATCTGGACATCATTCGGCGCAGTAGCTCAATACTGCTATCTCATTTGTCGCACCAGTAACGACGGCCCACCACACGCAGGTATTAGCGAAATTGTTGTGCCCATGAATACGCCCGGCATTGAAGCACGCGAAATTCAAGACATGACCACCAACCGCCACTTTTGCGAAGTGTTCTACACCAATGTGCGCGTACCCAAAGCAAACTTGGTAGGCGAACAAGGCGGAGCGTTCAAACAAACCATGCGTCAACTTGAACACGAACGCGGTGGTATTGATCGTTTGGTGTCAAACCATGCGTTGTATCTCAAGGCCCGCGAACGCGCCGACACTTCCGACCCACGCGTA
>JBIKNT010000199.1:0-3560 GCA_044358465.1 Ilumatobacteraceae bacterium | reverse complement strand
CACACTCACCGATCTCAAAGTCACCGGCACTATTCCTGCACATCTCGATGGTCGCTATTTGCGCAATGGTGCAAACCCCATTACCGGAATGAGCGATCATCCCTTTCTCGGTGACGGCATGATTCACGGAGTTCGCTTACGTGAGGGAAAGGCACAGTGGTATCGCAACCGTTACGTACAAACTCCTTACATCACCGACCCATCGCGCAACATTCTCGACATGGACACTGGTCTTGGCGACATGGCGATGTCGAAAGCAAACACACACATCTTTGGTCACGCCGGAAAATTTCTTGCGCTTGAAGAGGGTCACTTTCCTTACGTACTCGATGGCGACTTGAACACAGTTGGGCCCACCAACTTCAATGGCAAACTCACCGGTTCATTTACCGCACACCCCAAGATCTGCCCACTCACTGGCGAAATGCTCGCGTTCGGCTATTACTTCCTTGAGCCATACCTCACATATCTCCGCGTTTCGCCAACTGGTGAAATGGTGCAGAACACTGTCATCACTGTGGGCGGGCCCACCATGATGCACGACTTCAACGTCACCGAGAACTACGTCATCTTCATGGACCTCCCTGCAGTGTTCGACTTGGAAATGGCAATGCGCGGCGAACTTCCTATTCACTGGGACGACAACTACCCCGCCCGCCTTGGCGTGATGCCACGTGACGGTGCCGATGCCGATGTGAAATGGTTCGACATCAACCCGTGCTACGTGTTTCACCCCATGAACTCGTATGAAGAAGGCGACAACATCGTCATCGACGTTGCACGCTTCTCACATATTTGGCGCGATGGCGCAATGGACTTCCCACCACCAGTTCTGTGGCGTTGGGTCATCAATACCAAAACGGGCAAAGTGTCTGAAGAGCAAGTAGACGATCGCCCAGGTGAGTTCCCTCGCGTTGCCGATTCTGTCATTGGGCGCAAACATCGCTTCGGTTATGAAATGTCTGCACCAGAGCTTGGTGGCTCTGATTCGCCGCTTGATGACCCGGGTGCAATTATCAAATACGACCGCGTCACAGGTGCTCGCACATCAATTGAACTTGGCAAGGGTCGCTCACCTGGCGAAGCCGTCTTCGTGCCAGCAGAGAATCCATCGTCAGAAGACGACGGCTATCTCATGACCTATGTATTCGACAAGGCCAAGAACACCTCAGACTTTGTGATTTTCGATGCACAGACCATGAGCCAAGAACCTATTGCTAGCGTGCATTTGCCACGCGTGCCTTTCGGCTTCCATGGCAGCTGGGTCGACGCAAGCGTCGCCAACTAAAAGCTACGCAAAGCCAAATACATGGCCAGCCGACAAATCATCGGCGGCACTAAACGCTCGTCGTACTAGTGAGTCCATCAGCGCTGCGCCACGTTCATTTGCGGGGTCAAAAGTAAGAATGCTGGCCCCAAACGACGTGCAATAAAAGAGCACACCTTCGGTGAGACCGCGCACAATTTTGTCGACATTTGCCCACTCCTTTGGCACGCCTCCCTGCTCCAGACCATCTACATAGCGTTGAATCAACTCATCTTGCATCTCACGACGCATCTCGGTCGGCAAATTTGTCCCAATGAAGTACACCAAATCTGTCGTACTCGGCGCACGCATTGCCATCTGCCAATCGATGAGACCAAATGTTCCATCGGCACCAAAGAACATATTGTCAAGTCGATAGTCGCCATGACACAAGGTGACAGGCCAAGTTGAATATGACCCAATCCACTGCGTAATGCGCGGTGCGAATTCTTCACACCACCGTAAAACACGAGATGGCAAAGTGCTCTCATAACGCTCTAAAAATATTGGCCAACCAATTACAAACATCTCGCCCACTGTTGCTGTCATAGGGTCCGAGATATCAGGCATCCACGTGAGCTCATGAACTTCTGGTGTATTGAACCAGGCGCTGTGTAGCCGCGCAGCTGCATCTACAGCATCACGCGCTTGTTGTGCAGTAGGGCCAATTACCTGATCACCCGATTCCGCCGGCGCCATGTCTTCCAAAATTAAGGCATACGGTTGAGCAGTCGAATAGAAACATTGCGGAATACGCATTGCAGTAATACGAGGAGCAACTTCTGTGTAAAAACGATGCTCACGTTCCCACACGCCCATCATCTCCCCCATCATGTGTCCACCAGGGTCAGTTGTGGGCAATTTCACAATGAGTGTTTCGGGTAAGTGCCCTGAAGAAATATGAACACGTGCCAGTTGCCCTAAAAATCCAACTCCTGCACCCACAGGTTCACTACGAAGAAGTGTGACATCGCTCCCCAAAACAGTGCTGAGCCATTCACTCGAGACGTCGCTCATTGAAATTGGCGTAGTCATATTTTGCCCCCCGACTCAATATGTGTAAAAAAGTGTGAGAACCCCTTACGTCAGCAAGAATACTCCTGTGAGCAGCATCGTCGTTTCAGAGTTGGCCTATGCCCCACCCGGGGCCGATCAGTTATTTTTCGATGTCAGCTTTGGTGTTGCTCCCGGTGAACACGCAGCAATTGTGGGAGCCAACGGTGTTGGGAAAAGCACCATATTGCGGATCTTGTCGCAGGTGATTGAGGCTGACGACGGCGAATACACGGTGAATGGCAACATGCTCACCATGACCCAAGAAGTGGGCATGTCGAACCCCAACGACACCTTGCGCGAAATGCTGGTTGAAGTGGCGCCAAAACATTTGCGCACTGCGGGCAGAGCGCTCATCGCGGCAGAAAAAGCACTAGCCGACGGAACCGACGATGGCATGGGATACGCCACAGCACTTGGCGACTGGGGTGACCTCGGTGGATACGAATTGGAGTCCGACTGGCAAGCTGCTGCGCAACGCAGCGTAAAAACTCCAGTAGACGATTTCTCTCGGCGCCTAGTGTCGGAACTATCTGGTGGAGAACGCAAGCGCTTGGTGCTCGACTTACTACTTACTTCTGGAGCCGACGTGCTTCTTCTCGACGAACCCGACAACTACCTCGACATTCCTACACGTGGTTGGTTGGAAGAAGAAATCAAAAAATGTCGCTCCACCATTCTCATGGTGAGCCACGACCGCACACTGCTGGAACGGGTTGCTACAAAAATCATCGTTATTGAAGGTTCGGGATGTTGGAGTCATGGCGGTTCATATGTCACCTTCCCCGATGCACGCGCCAAGCGACAAGAGCTTCTCGGTGACGACCTGAAGCGTTGGAACGACGAAGAGCGTCGCCTTTTTCATCACATGAAGATCATGAAACAGCGCGCAGCACAAAACTTCAAAAACGCAACAAAGGCAAACGGTGCAGAAACACGTTGGGAAAAATTCGTTGCTGCGGGTCCTCCGCCACCGCCGGTTCCCGATCAACACATTCACGTTCGCTTTCGTGGTGCCGACTCCGCTCGCCGTGTAGTGAAGTTTGAAGATGTTTCTATTGGCAACCTCTTTCTTCCCTTTTCCGAAGAAGTGCATTTTGGTGAGCGTGTCGGTCTCATTGGCCCCAACGGCACAGGCAAAACGCATTTGCTCAATGCGCTATTCGGCAAAGAAGAAGATTTGAGCGGAACCATTACCTTT
>JBIKNT010000032.1:0-11697 GCA_044358465.1 Ilumatobacteraceae bacterium | reverse complement strand
AGTTTGTCGAATTATTCATCGCGCATGATGTCCAATTTCTGATCATTGGTGGCTACGCGCTCGCTGCACACGGTCTCCCCAGAGCGACAGGAGACCTAGACGCTTGGGTGTGGGCTAACGATGCTAACGCAACCAAGATCATTACTGCACTGAATGCGTTTGGTTTTGCAAACGTTGGTATCAGTGTCAGTGACTTTTTACGAGAAGATTCAGTTGTTCAGCTGGGCTACCCGCCGTATCGAATAGACATTCTCACGTCTATCGATGGCCTCGAATTCGCCGAAGCATGGGCCAGCCGTGTGATGGTTCGCATTAACAATATGGATGTGCCGTTCATCAGCCGAGATGACCTGATTACTAACAAAACAGCTGTTGGTCGGCCGCAAGACATTGCAGACGTTCAGCGTCTTACAGAATGACGTGTTTTAGCTGACCAAACTGGCGAGTGCCCATGCAGCGGCAATGCCACCAACGACAGCCATGGTGACCGTGCGCGCAATAGGTGCACGTGGAAGATCTTCTTCGCTCTTAGGGCGTGGTGGTGGTTTCACCATGGCAAGTATGTTGCCGGCGCAAAGTGCGCCACCTAATGCAAGAACGAGATACGCCAAAAGATCTTCGCCAAGAAACATGTGTCATTGTCCTTTTGCTGTGAAGTTTTCAAAGCGGGTGTAGTTCGCTTGAAATACCAAACGCACATCGCCAATTGCGCCAGCACGGTGCTTAGCTACGTTGAGATACGCATCGGCTTTACGTTGCGGATCATCTTCGTAAACACCCGGGCGATACAGGAACATCACGACGTCGGCGTCTTGCTCTAACGCACCCGATTCACGAAGGTCAGACAATGTGGGTCGCTTGTCTTGGCGTTGTTCAAGACCGCGGCTCAACTGACTGAGTGCAACAACAGGGATTTTGAAATCGCGCGCCAAAATCTTTAAGTTACGACTGATTTCGCTCACTTCAAGTTGGCGGTTTTCTGAGCCAGAGTTTCCACCCATGAGCTGCAAGTAGTCGATTACGATCATGCCGATGCCGTCGTACTGCGAGGCAATGCGTCGCGCCTTTGCGCGAATTTCCATGACGGTCACCGACGAGTTGTCGTCGATGTACAACGGAACAGAAAGTCGCCCGATAGCACGCCCAATGCGGCGCCAGTCTTCGTCGTTTAAACGGCCACTGCGCAACTTTGCACTGTCGACGCGCGCTTCGCTCGACAAAATACGTTGTGATAATTCGGCGCGACCCATTTCCAAAGAGAAAAACAAAACAGGTTTTTGCGTAATGGTGGCTACGTTGACGGCCATGCCCATTGCGAATGCACTCTTACCCATTGCAGGACGTGCACCAATAATGTTGAGCGTGCCGGGTTGAAAGCCCGACAACAAATCGTCGAGATCGTTAAAGCCTGAGGGCACACCAGTAATGGGGTCGCCACGCTCCATGATGTCTTCAAGATGCGTCATGGTCTCTGGCATGAGGTCGTTAATGCGCACTAAAGAATCGGTGACTTGGTTTTGTGCTACGTCGAAAATGCGCGACTCAGCTTGGTCGAGTGCATTTTCAATATTGTCGGGCTGGCTGTAGGCAATTTCCGCAATGGAAGACGCCGCACTAATGAGGCCGCGCAAGAGTGCAGTTTCGCGCACGATGCGTGCATAGCGATCGGCGCTCGATACGGCAGGCGTGCGGTTTTGCAGGTCGACTAAGTAGTCGATGCCACCGACGGTGTCGATGAGGCCGGCGCGCTGCAATTTGTCGGACACCGTGACCACGTCGACGGGTTCGCCCATGGTGGTGAGTGCTTGAATGGCGTCGTAAATGTGTTGATGCGCTGGCTTATAGAAATCGCCTGGCGCAACGCCACGTTCTGAGCACGCACCAATGGCGTCTTTCGACAACAGCATGGCGCCCAGCAACGAGACCTCGGCATCGAGGTTGTGTGGCGGCACACGAGCAGTGACGCGTGGCGCTGAAGCGTTGTATGTATCGGACACGACTCTTACCTTGCCTGAGATACCTTGTGGATTACTAGGGGTAAGACTTGTGGATAAGCCTGTGTGTAAGCCTGTGCTGTATCGAGTGCGTTCTGTGGATAACTATTGTGCAACGACATCGACCGAGACAGTGCTCGTGACGTCGTGGTACAACGAGACCACTACAGAATGCTTACCCAAGGTACGAATAGGAGCTTCAATGTCGACATCGCGACGCTCGATTTCGATACCTGTTTGGCTCTTCACAGCAGCCACGATGTCGGCACTTGTGACCGAACCGAACAAACGGCCTTCGTTGCCAGCTTTAGCAGGCACCGACAAAGTAACGGCGTTCAGACGTGCTGCAACTTCAAGTGCTGCTTCACGAGTGGCGCGCTCTTTAGCGGCACGTGCTTTACGCATTGCTGCTGCTTGAGCCACTGCACCATCGGTTGCGGTGATGGCATGGCCATTGGGCAACAAGAAGTTGCGGGCATGACCATCGGCAACGTTGACAATGTCGCCACGGTTGCCGAGACCTTTAATGTCGCTACGCAAAATGACTTTCAACATCAGGCTTCCTCACCATTCGTTTCGATTTCTACAACATCGGTGTTTTCTGTTGCTGCGGCGTCGACTGCACTCTCGCGAGGTGCGTACTTGTCGCCGCGCTCGCCACGCTCACCGCGGTCGCCACGATCTTCACGATCTTCACGATCGGAACCTGGGCGTGGTGCACGAGTAGAAGACACGCGCTTGGCATATGGCAAGAGAGCCATTTCACGAGCGTTTTTCACAGCATTAGCAATATCGCGTTGCTGTTGAACGGTGGTGCCGGCAATGCGCTGACCGCGGATTTTGGAGCGGTCGGACATGAAGCGCTGCAGCAAGTTGATGTCTTTATAGTCAACAAACTTCACACGCTCGGTGTCGATTGCGTTTGGCTTCTTTTTTCCGGTTTTACGAATGGCGGCTTTCGCCATACGAATTTTGTTTGATTTACTAGTCATGTTTCTCTCTGCAGTTTCGTTCTAGAAGGGTTCTTCTTCCCCACCCATGTATGGGTCGGGAGAGGTGTTGCTGGATGCTCCGCGGGGGGCGGCGTTTTCGCCACCTTGGCGGGATTGACGCTCAACTTGGGCTGTTGCCCAACGCAAGCTGGGTCCGATTTCGTCGGCGACGACTTCAATTGCCGTGCGCTTATCGCCTTCACGGGTGGTGTATTCACGCTGCTCAAGACGACCAGTGACAATAACGCGGGTACCTTTGGTGAAGGTTGCCGCTGCGTTTTCGCCAAGTTGGCCCCAAGCAGTGATATTGAAGTACGAGGTTTGCTCTTGCCATTCACCATTGACCTGATAACGGCGGCCAACGGCGATACCGAAAGAGGCCACTCCGCGTCCACCGGTGGTGAAGCGCAGTTCTGGATCTCGGGTGAGGTTGCCGACAAGGGTGATGGAGTTCTCTGACATATGTATCTCCTCTACGTAAGTAGTGTGTGGAACTTTTCGTGAATGAAAAGCCGACTACGCACTCGCCGACATCATGCCGCGGCGTGCTGCTTCGTGGTCGGGCAAGCGCATGAGCTTGTGACGAACCACTTCATCGGCGATACGGAGCGTGCGCTCAACTTCATTTAAAGCTCCACCTGGGGCCTCGACGTTGTAGACGACGTAATAGCCGTCTTCCTTTTTATTGATGGGATACGCGAAACGGCGCTTGCCCCACCAGTCGGGATTTCCGTGAATGCTGCCACCAGCAGCGGTGAGAGAAGCCGTGATGGCCTTCACCTGCAACTGCGCTGCATTGTCGTCGAGGTCGCCACTGAGGATGACCATTAATTCATAAGCACGTTTCATGTGCATGTACTCCCTTCGGACACGGTACGGACCGTGGCCCCGTGAGGGGCAGGGTGGATAAGGAAATGAAAGCGTATCGGCAAGAGACAACAACACGACGAGGAGGCACAGCACTTTCCATTGCCTCTATTGTGTGCCACGGGTGTTACTTGCTGCCGAAATCACAGCAAACCCTTGCGTTATAAGGGTTTGTACTAAGCCGAGGCGGCCCGCTGGGGCGTAATGGGCACCATCCGCACGAGGTGGTGCCAGCGGCACAGGCGACACGCTTCCACCACATAGGCCGTGTACTCAGCTGTTCCCGACCCGGCATTGGCCCGGCGCTGAATTTGGGCCATTTCTGAGCGGGTGGTGACGCATCGCCCATGAGAGGGAAGGTGTGGGCCAAAGGCATAGGTCACCAAAACCAAACGATCGTCGGCGCAAATAGGGCATTTGACCCGTGATTCTTCCCCAAAGTTCCGTGCGGCACGCATGAGTTCAGGATGCGCGTCGCAGACCTGATCGATGCTGAGGCGGCCGCGGCGGTATTCATTGATGAGGTGTTGGCGCGCGAGCCGGTGGTCGACTGCACCTCCTGCACCTCGTAATGACCCCGCCGTAAAGCTCATGGCTCAACGATAGTCAGCGCATATCCCTGATGAGCAACGGTGCTCTTGCCACACTTCTTCTATGGCAGTTTCTGAACCTCCTCAACACACCATCTCTTTTGGCCCCCATGTCGCCAACGATGCCGAGTTGCGCCTGGTGGGCGACGTGAAGGGAAAGCGTGTTCTTGAACTGGGGTTGCCCTATGGGCACGCCAATTCTGTGGCAATGGCGCAGTCGGGCGCGCGAGCCATGGCTATAGATAATTCCTCTGAGCGCATTGCCCTTGCGCGCCGCACCGCTGAAACAGCAGAAGTGCGTGTTGAGTTTCATCAAGCGGAACTTGCCGACATGGGATTTGTGACCAGCTCTTCACTCGATCTTGTGTTGTGCATCGACAAACTCAACTCTGTTGACGACATCGACCGCTTGTTGCGACAAGTACACCGCGTATTGAAATCGGAAGCGTCTTTTGTTGCAGTGGTAGAACACCCAGCTGCTGCAATGTTCGACAACGACGACGCAGTTGCACGTCGTCGTTACGGAGCTGATGGTGCGTTCACCATTGGTGAATTGTGTATGTCGTTGCAACGCAGCAACTTTGCACTCGATTTGTTGTACGAGCTCATGCCACTCAATGCGCCGCGTGCACTTGTTCCAACAACACTTGCCATTCGCGCCCGTAAGCTTGGCTCTTAATTTTTTTGTTCGCTCCACCAGGCATCTAAACGTCGCCCAATTTCTTCAGCGCCAAGCAAGCCTTCTTCAATACGAATTTCCATGAGGAAATTGAGTGCTTTGCCTACTTCCCGCCCTGGCTTGACGCCAAGACGTTGCATCACTTCTACACCATCGAGCTCGGGGCGTAATGCAGCGAGTTCTTCTTTTTCCATCAACTCTGCAATGCGTTTTTCTAGTTCATCCATGCGCTGCGATAACACGAGTGCTTTACGTTCATTACGCGTTGTGCAATCGCACCGCGTGAGCACATTGAGTTCATTGAGCAGTGGCCCGGCGTCGCGCACGTAACGGCGTACGGCAGAATCGGTCCATCCCATTTGATATGTATGAAAGCGCAAATGAAGTTCAACAAGTGCAGTAATTGCCTGCACATCTTCACTGGAATACTTCAACGCTTTCAAACGATCGCGGGTCATGCGCGCACCCACTACTTCGTGGTGATGAAAAGTGATTCCTTTTCCTTTGTGAATTGCCCGCGTTTTTGGTTTACCAATGTCGTGAAATAAAGCAGCGAGACGAGTAATACGAAAGTCAAACGTAGGGTGCGCAGTAGGGCGCACATTTTCCACCACGGCCAATGTGTGCGTGAGAACATCTTTGTGACGATGAATGGGATCTTGTTCCACACTCATGTTGGGTAACTCGGGGAAAAACTGAGCGGCGAGGCCCGTATCGACCATGAACCACAAACCTGCAGTGGGGTGATCGGTGGTGAGCAGGCGATCGAGTTCATGCTGAATACGTTCACGCGAAATAATGTCGAGTCGCGGTGCCATATTTTTCACTGCTTCAACAAGCCCCGGCTCGGCAGTGAGATTGAGCGCTGAAAGAAAACGTGCAGCGCGCAACATGCGCAGTGGGTCGTCGCTAAAACTTTCTTCTGGCGACAATGGAGTGCGCAGCACTTTGGTCATGAGATCGGCAGCGCCATTGAATGGGTCAACTAAAACAGGGCTCGACGACGTGAGTTCAAGTGCCATTGCATTGATGGTGAAGTCGCGCCGCGAGAGATCGGCCTCGATGTCGTCAGAAAACTCCACATCGGGCTTGCGCGAATCGGGCGAATATGCCTCGGCGCGGTGCGTGGTGATTTCATAAACGCGGCCATTCTTCTTGGCGCCGATGGTTCCAAATTTTTCACCTTGTGCCCACACCGCATCGGCCCAACCCTCGATAATGGCCTTAATTTCGTGCGGTAAAGCGTTCGTTGTGGCGTCGAAATCCATATCGGGGGATGCCCCAGGGAGATGCGCATCGCTCGGTGGCCCGAGTAACAGATCACGCACCGTGCCGCCTACCAGGTACAGCCGCTTATTTGCCGCGGCGAAGCGAGCAGTGAGCGGAGCAAGTTCCTCTAAGACAGGGGTAAAGCGTTCGGGAATCATCAGACTTTCAGGCTACGCAGATGAAGCCCGACCACTACGGTCATATGTGTGTTTATGGAACCTCGCCCCGTTGCCCCCCTCTTTGGCAACTGGCCCTATGACCCCACCACCGCATCACTCACTTTGCGCAGCGGTCATCACCCCGAGGCATCCATCACCAGTGAGGTCGTGAAAATGTGGCTGAAGACCGCTCAACAGGGCGGATTCGCACGAGTGCGAACGAACGCGGTGAGCCCTCAACTTGCTGGCATACTCGCCACTGTGGGTTTTTCCGTCAAACAAGAGCTCTCACTTCTCACGGCACCACTGCAGAATCTCCCGCCCGCCGCGCACAGCGGGCATGTCGCGCGCGTCACTGCTACTCAAGCCATCCGCATCGACTGCGCTGCATTTCATGGCGAGTGGGCAATTGACTCTCAAGCCCTGCTTGCCGCCAAACAGGCAACCCAGTTTCATCGCTTGCGCGGCCTTGGGCCATCTCAATTCCGGCGCAACTCTGGTTATTGCCTGTCGGGTTTCACGCCCAGTTCATCAGATGCGCAATATGGCTATATCCAGCGTCTCGCCGTGCACCCAAGCGCACAACGCAGTGGCTACGGGCGAAAGTTAGTACTCGATGCACTGCACTGGTTAGGTTCTCGGGGTATGCAACATGCGTTGGTGAACACCGATTCCACCAATGCTGCAGCCCTTTCGCTCTATGGGTCACTAGGTTTTGCGCCCATGTCTTATTCGCTGTACGTACTCGAGCGCGCATGCACCGACTAAAGCCACTCATTGTTTCTTGCGGGCTGATGTGCCTCCTTGCACTCATGCTTCCGCATCGCGCAAATGCATCTCCTTTACCTATTGGACAAATTTCTATTGGGTTAACGCAACAGAGCTTTACCGTTCTCGATAACGCCACTATGCGTTTTGTGGTTGCAATAGCCGACAACGGACAACCCATCACTCCGCAAGACAACATTGAACTTGATGTTGTCTTATCGAAACGCATTCAATCGCGCGAAGCATTTCGCAATATCACCGAGAAAAATGTGGTGCCAGAACCACTCGACGGTATTCGCATCAACACGCTGAGCATCACACGAAATTCTGCCGGCCGATTCATAGTGGAATTACCTACCACCACAAAAACATCAGCAACAGCTGCGTTATATATGAATCAATCAGGTGTGTATCCATTGACCTTTACTGTGTATGTCGGTAATGAATCGCGTGCTACTACCACTACGTTCGTTCATCATTTTTCGGGAAGTGAAGCAGCCGTACTCACCCCACAAGATCGCCTTGGTGTGCTCCCCGTTGTTACTGTCACTGCACCTCCAAGCGTGACCACCACAGGCACCATTGCACTCAGTGCTGAGGCGCGTGGCGTTTTGCAGAAGTTTTCCGATGCCTTTGCTGGTGTTGGCCAAGGTTCACTGCTCATGCTCCAACCTGAACTGCTCAATGCGCTCGCGGTGTCTCCCTCTACTGAAGACAAACTTCTCCTCGATGACATTCGCGATCTGCTCGATATACATACTTTGAGTGCCACCACTCAAGTGCCGTACAACCCCAGCGCAATTGGCCACGCCGAACTCCAAGAGCTCTTTGCACGACAACTCACTGCAGGCGAAGATGCCACCACTGCTTTGCTGCAAAAAGCCCCGTTACGCGATACTGCGGTGCTTGCCGACCCACTCACAACAGCCGGAGCCACGTTGTTGCGCGACCTAGGAACGCGCCAGGTCATTCTCACGCCCAGCGCTCAAAAATCTTTCGATGCTCCACTTGACTCGGCGGTGTCGTACTCCGCCAAGCTCCCCGATGGCGGATCGCTGTCGATCTATGCCGCCGATCCGCACTACGCGAGCGTGATGGAAAATGATGCGCTCACTCCCCTCGAACGTGCCACGCGCATATCGGCCGAACTCATCGTTCAGCGCCAGGAAATTTCATTTACCTCCACAGCGCCTCAACAACGTCAAGTTCTCCTCAGTTCATCAACAGGAGAAATCATGAACGTGGTCGTGATGCGTCAATTGTTCCGCATCATTAATTCCAGCCCCGTGCTTGCCTTTACTTCTCAACCCGTCCTTCCCTCGACCGTTGCTTCAAGCCAACCCATTGCTTTACGCGCGAACGAAGACACCTCTTTAGTGGCCTTGAAAGCCACTCTCGACAAACTTTTGCCCCGCATTGCGAACACCTCATCAATGCTCGTGGCAAATGACCCGCGCAGCGTCACCTGGAATGCCCTCATCGCTTACTCGGCGGCCCGTACCGTGACGCCAGCCCAAAGTGCGGCGTATACCAGCGCCATTTCCTCCTCTCTTTCCGATGTGCGCGGCGCAGTGAGTTTGCCGAAATCGACCGATTTCACCTTGAGTGGGCACAACAGCGAAATTCAACTGCAAGTGAAAAACTCCAGTTCCTCGGTTCTGAAAGTCACTTTGCGCTACCGCAGTGCAAAGCTCACGTTTCCTCAAAGGTTTCAAGTAGTTGAACTACCTGCCAATTCCAGCACCAACATTGCGGTGAAAGTGGTGGCGCGCAGTAACGGTCGCTTCCCGGTCTATTTCCAGCTCTTTACCCCGAATGGCAATAGCCCACTCACCGAGGAACTCAAGGTCACCGCCCGGGTCAGTGCCCTTGCGGGTCTTGGTCTTGTGGTCAGCGCCACTGCCATCATTGTTCTCCTCACATGGTGGGCCCATAACTGGCGTTCACGGCGCCGGCGTGCGCTCACAGCACTCATCACCGCGGAATAAAGCACTACGGTAGAAGCATTATGACGATCCGTATTGTTACCGATAGCGCATGCGACCTCCCTCAGCATCTCATTGAGCAACACAAAATTGTTGTTGTTCCCCTCACCATTCGCTTCGGCGAAACCGACTACATCGACGGCGAAGACTTCACCCCGAAAGAATTTTGGGCAAAGTGCACCGCATCTCCCGTCCTTCCAGAAACTGCTGCCCCCTCACCTGGTCAATTTGAAGCGGCCTACCGTCGCCTGCAAAGCGAAGGAGCAACAGGTGTGCTCGTGGTCTCGTTGTCATCTGCGGTATCGGCAACAATGCAAAGCGCAGAAATTGCAGCTCGCCTCGTGGGCGAAGACACAGCGAACCCCATTTCGGTACAAGTAGTCGATTCACGCAGTGTGTCGATGGGTCAAGGCATCATCGCCACCTCATGTGCAACGAAAGCAGCTCAAGGTGCAAGCCTCAGTGAAGTTGCCGAACTCGCCAAGTCACTCAGCCATCGCGTGCACGTCTATGGCGCACTCGACACCTTGGAAAACCTGAAAAAAGGTGGCCGCATTAGCGGTGTGAAGGGTTTGTTGGCATCGGCACTCTCTATTAAGCCCATTATCGACGTTCGTGGCGGCAAAGTAGAAGAGGGTGGTCGCCAGCGCACCCGCTCGAAAGCACTTGCGTTCTTAATTGAAAAAGTGAAAGAGCACGGAAACATTTCCGACCTCGCCGTCTTGCAAGCCGACTGCGATGACACCGATGCTTTCCTCTCGTCACTGCGTCAGGTCTACTCAGGCAGTATCGAAGTAGGCGACATTGGTGCGGTCATCGGCACACATGCCGGACGCGGCACCATCGGTGTTGCGTTTTTCGACGCAGAATAAAAACACCTCTCCCCATCGCATTGCCTCCATCGTGCAACGCTGCGCAACTAGCGTGATGCACAGCAATGTCTCCCTCACTTGTACCCAACACGCTTATTGGCGCGCGCTATCGCTTGGTACGTCGCATCGGTCAAGGTGGCATGGCAGAAGTGTGGTTAGCGAAAGACACTTCGCTCGACCGTGACGTAGCTGTCAAAGTGATGCGCGCACATCACGACGACGACCACGTAGGTAATGAACGCTTTCGGCGCGAAGCAAAAGCGTCAGCTGCACTGAGTTCACCCAACATTGTGACGGTGTACGACGTCGTTGAAGATGCTGGCCGTCAAGCAGTTGTCATGGAATACATCAACGGGCAAAGCCTGCGTGAACTTCTCGACAAACGGCATCGCATTAGTCCTAGTCTCACTGTTCACATAGGTATGGCGGTAGCAACTGCACTAGATGCAGCACACGCAAAAGATCTTGTGCATCGCGATATTAAGCCGGCAAACATTCTCATCACCTCCGCTGGTCGCGTGTTACTCACCGACTTCGGTATTGCAAAAACTTTAAGCGGCAACGAATCGGATCTCACCAACGACAACATCATGATGGGTACTGCAAAGTACTTATCGCCCGAGCAGGTAAGTGGCAAAAAGCTAGACGGGCGTGCAGATTTGTACTCACTTGGCCTCGTACTTTACGAATGCTTGGCGGGTCGTGTGCCATTCGTTGGAGGCACCGACGTGGAAACTGCACTTGCTCGTGTGCAAGGCGACGCACCCGATATTTTAAAAATTCGCCCCACGCTGCAACCACTAGTAGCGAACATCATTCATCAAATGCTCGCCCGCGACCCCGATCAACGTCAGCCATCTGGCGAAGCTGTGCGCGCCGCGTTGTATCGCGCACGCGAAATTGGTTTAGATGGAACGCCCACGGGTTTAACACCCCCACATGGCAACGCCGTGCCCGAAAGTGCACGAGAGATATTGCGCGATCTTGAACCTGCGACATCTCCAACAACAACGCCAACAACTATTCCCGGCGAACCAGTTATCAGTAATCCGACTCCACGTACCAAAACTGAACGCAGCACAAGTTCATCACGACCCGTGAACAAAGCTTTGGAAAAACGTGCTCATCGCATCACCCCAACATCGATGTTGGCAGCGGCTGTGGCCATTGGTGTTGTGCTTGCTGGAGTGGTGTTGTGGCGCAGTGTGTCGTCACCTTCCACAAAAAGTCCTGTGGCGAGTGCCTCCACCACGCCGGTTGCA
Organism: Ilumatobacteraceae bacterium; assembly: GCA_044358465.1. Classification (GTDB taxonomy): domain Bacteria; phylum Actinomycetota; class Acidimicrobiia; order Acidimicrobiales; family Ilumatobacteraceae; genus F1-20-MAGs119. Next base: position 261 of record JBIKNT010000032.1, on the reverse strand, counting down.
ACGGGGCCAGTCAACATCGTCGCCGTCAGCAGTTATGACCCCGACGGCGACGACAACTCTGAAAATGACGACCTCATCCCCAATTTGCTTGATGGCAAGTCGGGAACTCAGTGGCGCACCGTGTGCTACGGCAATAACCAATTCGGAAGCAAAAAGGGAGTGGGCTTTGTTGCTGAATTGTCGGGTCGCAGCACAGGAACACTGTCTGTCGATTTTGGTTACGGCCCATGGGAAGTTGATGTTTACGGTTATTCCGACACC
>JBIKNT010000198.1:0-3583 GCA_044358465.1 Ilumatobacteraceae bacterium | reverse complement strand
ATAGAGGTTGCCTACGCCCAATTGTGCTTCAACTTTTTCAATTCCTACTTCAGTGGGTACCACTGTGCGCTTTGGTTCATCGACTTCGTAGTCAACATCTCGGGTGAGTGCACGAACCACCGAAGCAAAGCGATAGTACAACTGCGCGGCATCGGCTAAGCGGCCCGAAATGATGAGCGGAGTACGTGCCTCGTCGATGAGAATGGAGTCGACCTCGTCGACAATGGCGAAGTTATGGCCGCGCTGAACTTTTTCTTCTAGCGACCCAGCCATGTTGTCGCGTAGGTAATCGAAGCCAAATTCGTTGTTGGTGCCATAAGTAATGTCGGCTGCGTAGTCTTCACGTTTTTGCTGTGGCGATTCACGGTGGCCTGGAACCACAAGGCCAACACTGAGACCCAACCAACGGTGTACGCGACCCATCCACTCGGAGTCACGTCGTGCCAGATAGTCGTTGACGGTCACGAGATGCACGCCATTGCCCGAGAGGCCATTGAGGTATGCAGGCAGAGTGGAAACAAGAGTTTTGCCTTCACCGGTTTTCATTTCAGAGATCCAGCCGAAGTGCAATGCTGCGCCGCCCATGAGTTGCACGTCGTAATGGCGCTGCCCCAGCACGCGCTTTGCGGCTTCGCGCATGACGGCAAATGACTCAACTAACAGATCGTCGAGAGACTCACCATTGGCAATGCGTTGACGAAACTCGTCGGTCTTGCCGCGCAAGGCGTCGTCAGACAAAGCGGCAACGGATACCTCGAGGGCATTGATTTCTGGAACAAGACCTTCTAAGGCCTTGACCTTTTTGCCTTCGCCGGCCCGGAGAACACGATCAAGAATACTCATTAGGGCGAAATTCTACCTGCTAGGGGTCGCAGCGACCGCCCAGCATTCCACTAATTCCACCCCAATACTGCGAAATGCGCGCCGAACTGCATGCAAAGTTGCCCCCGTTGTCACTACATCATCCACCACCAGCACTTTTCGGCCAGTGGCAAGACAATGCGCTCGAAAGGTTGGCCCCAAGAGGCGTTGCTGGCGCGACCTGTGTGTTTGCGTTTCATGTGTCATTCTGCGCAAGAGGTTTTTGACGGGAATACCTAACTCCTTACCCACTTCGCGCGCAATGAGTTCTGCATGATCCATTCCGCGTTGTCGAAGATGTTGAGCGGTTGTAGGCGCCCATGTGACGTAATCGAAGTCATAGTTCATTGCGCGTTCACGCAGTATTGCATTTGATACAAGTTTGGCAAGTGGTTTTGCGAAGTGACGCTCGTTGCGATATTTCAATGAAATGACAGCCGTGCGCACGTTTCCCTCAAACACGGCAGCAGCACTCACATAGAACGGCAACGACGCTCGATCGGGAACTTGAGCAATAAGGTGAATCTTTCGCGTGAACACCTTTTATTGTGTTCATTCCAAGAGGATGATGGCAGTAAGATTCGCCGATGCCATCTACCAGTACCCCGCGGCCTCTGCGCGAACGATTTTTTGAGCGACTGGCTCGATGCGCGGCCGGGCTCTTTTGCTTTGGTGCCGGCATTGCGTGCTTTGTACACAGCAACCTTGGCGTTCCACCGTGGGATGTTCTGCATCAGGGCATTAGTGAAAAAACCGACATCAAAATGGGAACGGTCATCATCATTGTTGGGGTGGTTCTGCTGCTCACCTGGATTCCGCTGCGTATGAAGCCCGGCATCGGCACCATTATGAACGCCATCCAAATTGGGCTCGTTGAAAACGTGATGGAAGATCTCCTTCCCGACTCCGATTTCCTTCTTGCCCGTGTGGCATACCTCGCTGCCGGAATGCTCTTTATTGCATTTGGCTCTGGGCTCTACATAGGTGCAGAACTTGGGTCTGGACCCCGCGATGGCCTCATGCTGGGCCTCAACAAACGATTTGGTATTTCCATTCGCCTGGCCCGAACCACCATTGAAATTGCGGTGCTGGTAGTTGGGCTTTTTTTGGGTGGGTCACTAGGGCTCGGAACATTTGTCTTTGCCTTTGGCATTGGCCCGCTTGTACAAAAGGCGCTGCTCGCATTGCGCATGTCCCCGTCGCTGAATGAATCAGCAACGGGGCAAGCACTCGAAATGTAACTCTTATTGTTTAGTAGCGGTAGTTCTCGGGCTTGAATGGGCCCGATGGGTCGATACCCAAGTATTCAGCCTGCACATCGTTCATCTGTGTGAGCACAACACCAAGTGCATCGAGATGCAATGCGGCAACTTTCTCATCAAGTTTTTTTGGCAATACATAAACACCAAGTGGGTATTTTTCGGTGTAGTTGAATAGCTCGATTTGGGCAATGACTTGGTTAGTGAATGAGCAGCTCATCACGAAACTTGGGTGACCAGTTGCGCAACCCAAGTTGACCAAACGACCTTCTGCCAAAACAATGACAGCATGACCATCGGGGAACGACCACAGGTCGGTACCAGCTTTGAGCTCATCGCGTGTTGCACCGCTGCGAGCCAAACCAGCCATGTCGATTTCGTTATCGAAGTGGCCAATGTTGCAAACAATGGCATTGTGCTTCATTTTCGACATGTGTGTCACGTCAATAATGGCTTCGTTACCTGTTGCAGTAACAAAAATATCTGCTTGACCAACAACTGATTCGAGGGTGTTCACTTCATACCCTTCCATTGCTGCCTGCAGCGCGTTGATGGGGTCAATTTCGGTCACGATGACTCGTGCGCCTTGACCACGCAAACTTTGCGCACAACCCTTACCTACGTCGCCATAGCCACAGACCACTGCAAGCTTTCCGGCAATCATGACGTCGGTGGCACGGTTGATGGCGTCGATGAGTGAATGACGGCAACCATAGAGGTTGTCGAACTTGCTCTTGGTCACACTGTCGTTCACGTTGATAGCAGGGAACAAAAGTTCATTATTCTCTGACATTTTGTACAAGCGCTTCACACCTGTAGTGGTCTCTTCGGTCACGCCCTTAATGCCTTTAGCCATGGTGGTCCACTTCTGTGGCTCCGACTTCAAGCTGCGCTGCAATAAGCCGAGCACAATGGCAAACTCTGGGTTTGATGCTGTGGTGGGGTCGGGAACAACTCCCGATTTTTCAAACTCCACACCTTTATGCACGAGCATGGTGGCATCGCCGCCGTCATCGAGAATCATGTTGGGGCCATCACCATCGGGCCAAGTCATCATCTGATCGGTGCACCACCAATACTCTTCCAGGGTTTCGCCCTTCCATGCATAACACGGAACGCCCTGTGGGTTTTCGGCTGTGCCATTTGGGCCCACTACTACAGCTGCTGCTGCATGGTCTTGCGTAGAGAAAATATTGCAGCTTGCCCAACGCACTTCAGCGCCAAGTTCTACAAGGGTTTCAATGAGCACTGCAGTTTGAATGGTCATGTGCAATGAACCAGAGATGCGGCAACCCTTGAGTGGCTTAGTTGGCCCGAACTCTTTGCGCAGTGCGCGAAGGCCTGGCATTTCGTGTTCGGCGAGGTGAATTTCCTTGCGACCAAATGGTGCAAGAGCAAGATCTGCAACGCGGAAATCGCCGCGTTGTGCAAAGGTGCTATTTGTAGACATGAAGGAGCCTTTC
>JBIKNT010000197.1:0-3590 GCA_044358465.1 Ilumatobacteraceae bacterium | reverse complement strand
GCTTCTTCTTGTAGCGATGCAGTTGCTCTATAACAAAGGTGGCGACGATGGTTTTTTGGAAGCAACGCCTGAACAGCGCACGTCCATTGCTCTCGTGCCATTAGGAACTCCGTTGCTCGCTGGGCCGGGTGCAATTGTGGCAACCATTCTCTTTTTTAATCAAACAGATTCATTTGGCGAATGGATGAGCGTGTCGAGCGGAATTGCCATTGCACTGATGGTCTCATTCATTGCCATGCGCTTTAGCGGCATCATTCAACGCATTGTTCGCCCGATGGGCGTGTTGTTGCTTGCTCGTGTTGCCGGAATGATTCTTGCTGCAATTGCTGTGCAGATGATTGCCGACTCTGTGACGGCATTCGTGCGTAACGCTTAATTCACTCTGCAGGGTTCACGTTTTGCTGGGGGATTGGCCCATAGGTTTTTTCGTAGCGATCTACGTTGTCGGCAATGGCTCGAGCGATTTCAAAAATGACCGAGGTGGGTACTTTGACTCGCGCAACGACAGGAGTAGGTACGAATAATTCCCCTGATGCGTCGTGCTCTGGCATGCCAGCAACCCCGAAATCAAGCGTGAATTCATAAGGACCGTGCCAAACAGCAGCGACATTGGCATAAACACCAGCCTTTTTGTCGTCGGCTATTTCCATACGTACTTGGGCTTGTTGTGGCACATTGTCATCAGTCATAGAGGCATCGTACCGATTTTCAGGTGAGCAACGTAGAGTGTTGCCCTATGCCGAACGATCGTCCGCGACCCCCACGCTCACAGAGCTCTTCTGGGCGCACCGACCGTTCAGAGCGACGTCCAACGCGTGGTCGCGATGGTGACGACCGCCGACCCGTTCGTGGTCGCGATTCCGACGATCGTCGCCCAACTCGAGGCCGCGATTCTGATGATCGTCGCCCAGCCCGCCCCGCATTAACTGCTGCTGAGCAAAAATCACGCGAAGTTTATGCTCGTACCGGTGGTCGTCGTACCGAAGGCACTGGCGCGCCTACTGCGCGTCCGGTACGTAAAAAGGTGGAATGGGTCGATGAAGGTGCCGTGAAAAAGACTGCCCGCAAGGCAGTACAACGTGGCGCAGCTCCACGTTCGCGCAGTCAAGGTGACAACCGGGGCGAGAATCGCGTGCCTGGTATCCCTCGCAGTGATCGCCCGTTACCGTCCGATATCTCGCGCGATGTAGAAAAAGGCGTTGGCGTTCGCCAATCGCAGTCAACAACCGAGCGCTTGCAAAAAGCAATTGATGCTTTTGAGTATGAGCGTTATGAAGACGCCGCACGTTTATTGCAAGTGCTGTCGCGGCAGTTACCTGGTATGGCCCTGGTGCATGAAATGGCTGGCTTGTGTGCTTATCGTCAAGCAAAATGGCGTACAGCGGTGAATGAACTAGAAGCAACACGCGTGCTCGATCCATCTCGCACCACGGTGTTGCCTGTACTTGCCGATGCGTATCGCGCATTGCGCAGGTGGAGCAAGGTCAATCAAATATGGACCGAAATTAAAGATTTGTCGCCACATCCGTCGGTGCTTGCCGAAGGCCGCATCGTTGCTGCTGGTGCATTGTCTGATCAGGGAAAACTTGCCGATGCAGTTCGCCTGTTCGACTCCGTTTTGAATGTTCCCAAACGAGTACAGGATTACCATTTGCGCCAGTGGTACATGGCTGCAGATCTTCACGATCGCTCGGGAAACATTGTTGAAGCTCGTCGTCTTTTTGCTCGTGTCATGCAATACGACGCTGAATTTGTAGATGTTGCAGACCGTCTTTCCCATCTTGGACCCGTTCGCTAACACCCCTTCGTTATTCTCTGATTATTGAGCTGTGCTCCTTCTCATGTCGGCCTTGAGCCGCATCTCAACAGCGAGAAGTGGAGGAAGTATGAATGTAGTAGTCATTCGTGGTGTGGTGCTCAATACCCCAGTGGAACGAGTCTTAGGGTCTGGCGAATACGCCACCTCTTTCGACGTTGTCACGGAAAGCGATGAAGGCAGGCTCACTGTTCCTGTTAACTGGGTCACAACTGTCAAGACACTTCTGCAAGAAGGAGAAGATGTCATGGTGAGCGGAAGCGTTCGGCGTCGCTTTTATCGCGCTGGTGGTTCTGTGCAAAGCCGTACCGAGGTATTGGCGAAGCAGGTGCTCAATATGCGTCGCAAAGTGGCCGTCAAAAAGAGTCTTGCCGAAATCCAAAAAGAGCTCACGCACAACTGGTGAGTCCGCAATTTCTTGCCAATGAGTGCAAAGTGGCTAGTGTTTTCAGTGAAGTACTTCTTGAAAGGCCCCACTGTGAATCAGCAGCAACTCGAGCAAATGCGCACCGGTAAAGGCTTCATCGCCGCTTTAGATCAAAGCGGAGGAAGCACGCCAAAGGCTTTGAAGTTGTATGGAGTCGATGAGTCTTCTTATTCCAATGAAGACGAAATGTTCGATGTCATTCATGCAATGCGTAGCCGTATGGTGATGAGCCCAGCATTCACTGGCAATCGAGTTCTGGCCGCCATTTTGTTTGAGGGCACAATGGACCGCAGTATCGATGGGGTGGGAAGTGCAGAGTACCTGTGGAGCCGTAAGCAAGTCATCGCCATTTTGAAGGTCGACAAGGGTCTTGCCGATGAGGCCGATGGTGTGCAACTCATGAAGCCCATGCCTGAACTCGATGCCCTATTGGCCAAGGCCCGCGCAAATGGCATCTTCGGAACAAAAATGCGCTCCGTCATCAAAGTTGCGAACGCAAAAGGTATTTCAGAAGTTGTCGCTCAACAATTTGCCGTTGGTCGTCAAATCCTTGCTGGTGGCCTTGTGCCCATCATCGAGCCAGAAGTAGACATCAATAGCCCAAGCAAGAAAGAAGCAGAAGTGTTATTGAAGGCTGCACTACTCAAAGAACTCGATGTGCAACCTGCCGATCAGCCTGTGATGTTGAAGCTCACTTTGCCCGAAGACGACAATTTCTACCTCGACCTCGTCAAGCACCCGAGTGTGTTGCGTGTTGTTGCTTTGTCGGGTGGATACTCGCGTGATGACGCCAACACAAAGCTCAGTAAGAACAATGGGGTCATTGCTAGCTTCTCTCGTGCGCTCACTGAAGGACTTTCTGCCCAGCAGTCAGATGCTGAATTCAACGCGTCACTCGACAACGCAATTGCATCTATTTACGCAGCGTCGAACACCTGATCTAGCCAGCTGTGAGCGGGCGCATGGCTAACCCCGTGCGCAATTTCGGTGTGAAGAACGTCGACTTCGGCGGCATGAGTAAGCCTTCGTCGGCCGTGCGGCGAATTTCTGCAAGCGACACTGGCCGAATGAGAACTGCGCATTGTGCTTGCCCAGCCTTGAGGGCGTCGAGCACTTCGTGTGTGCCGTGCTGGTAGGAAATTTCGGCGGCGTCAAGTGAGCCAAGAGCAGCAGTAATTGCATGTTCTAGTCGTGCGCTGTCGAGAGCACGAACCTCAGAGAATTTTTCCACCTTTTCGCAATACAGAGTTGTTGACCCATCTGGACGCAGAAGGCAGATGGCCTTTTCAGTGTTCATTTGAGTCAATGTGTGTTCTGAAAGCGTGCTGTCGCTGATACGTGTGTAAA
>JBIKNT010000196.1:0-3605 GCA_044358465.1 Ilumatobacteraceae bacterium | reverse complement strand
CATTGCGTGCGTCGGTTCTCTGCCCCGGCGTGGTGCGCACCAAAATTGGTTTCAGCGAGCGCAACCGCCCAGGTGGGGTGAAGGGAGAAGCCTTCGGTACCCAGGGCCTCACCACGGCAACAGAGGCAATTGATCCTGAAGATGTTGCCGACCAAGTGCTCGAGGCCATTAACAACGGAACCTTTTGGATTATGACCCACCCGCGCTATGTGGAATTAGTGAAGGAACGCGCAGAAGGCATGCTGACAGGTGGTAATCCGCCTATTCCGCGGCCAATTTAGAGAAAAGGCCCTCTGAAATATCCCATTTTGGGCACTCCATAGTGTGACCAAGGCCTCACCTCAGGTAGTTTTTCACGAGTACGAAAGTGAACTGACGGTAAACGCCGCCAGCGCCAAAGGGAGCAACTGTGTTAGCTGACAAATGGATTATCGACCGCACTCCAACAAAGCGTTTTCCTAGCTATACGCGCGGCAATGCCGCCGACGTACTAGCCGACCCAGTGAGCCCATTGGGTTGGAGTTTGTGCTGGGAAAAAGGTGTGGTGCTCGGATGCAAAGTTGGCTTTGTTACTTTCGGTGTTTTTGAACACGAAGATTACGGCACGCCGCCAGAAACCTTCGGGCTCTTTGGTGGCTATTTCTATAACTCACTCATGCAGGCTCGCCTCATGGGCGTTCGTATGCCAGGAGCGAGCCCAGAGGCTATTGACGCCGCATATTTCGACGCCAACCCCGATGTGCCGCCATACGTTGCAGAGCCATGGCACGAAAGCCCAGTTCATGAAGCGAGGCTTGGCGAAACCATGGCTTACGTCATGGGTTCCACGGTGCACCCGCCAGTTGAGGAACAAAAAATTCTCGCTATAAAAATTCGTGCTGAACGCCCCGACTTGTCGAAGCTGAGCGATGCAGAGCTTGTTGCTCGTGCACGCAGTATGGCGCCTGTGTTGGTCACAACATTTGAACAACACGTGTGGTCGTCGCTTGGCGCTTCACTCGGGCCAGGAGCCGTACAAGCAATTACTGCAGCTATTGGCCGCCCAGAAGATGGTGTGCGCCTTATTGGTGCAGTGGGCGATGTTGACTCTGCGCTCATCGCCATCGACTTGTGGGATCTCTCACGCACCATTCGCTCAACACCTGGAATTACTGCTGCATTCGATGCCGGCTTTGAGGGTTGGGAAGGCCGCATTGCTGGTACGGAATTTGAAAAGGCGTTGAATGCATTCAAGTTGAAGCATGGTTCGCGCGGACCCAATGAATGGGACCCAGCTGCACATAGCTATGAAACAAACCCACGCTTAGCGTTTGCTCAGCTCGATCGCTTGCGTCATCAAAGCGACAGTTCCGACCCACGTGAAGCAAGCAAGCGCAATGGCGCAGAACGCGCCCGTTTGTTTGCCGAAATTTCTGAAGCTCTTGCTGGTGATGCAGAAACCGCTGGCATGTTTGCTGCTGGCTATGCGTCGGCTGCTGGTTGGCAACAAGCGCGTGAGCGTTGCAAGACCAACAACATTGCCGTTATTCATGAAGTGCGCGTTGCCATTACAGAGCTCGGACGCAGGCATGCCGCTGCTGGAAATATTGCCAAAGAAAGCGATATTTTCATGCTGCTCGAAGCGGAACTTGATGAGTTCTTGGCAAACCCTGCTTCATTTAAGGCAATGCTTGCCGAACGCGCTGCCGACCATGCCGAACTTGCCACTTTGGAACCACCATTTATTGTGAATGGTTCTGTTCCTCCGTTGTCACAGTGGAAGCGCCGTGGCGCAGGCAACTACGAACAGGTCAAAGTAGGCGATGTGCTCACGGGTGCTGCATGTTCAGCAGGTGTTTACACCGGTAAGGCACGCATCATTCTTGACCCATTCGACCCATCTGGTCTCGATGCCGACGACATTTTGGTCACACTGAATACCGACCCATCTTGGACGCCATTGTTCCTTGCTGCTGGTGCAGTAGTGGTGAACCTTGGTGCTGTTGGTTCACATGCGAGCATTGTGAGTCGTGAATTAGGAATTCCTTGTGTCGCTTCGGTTACCGATGCAACACATCGCATTCCCGATGGTGCCACCATCACTGTTGATGGCGCCGCAGGAACAATCACCATTGTTGCGCTGCCTTAAGGCAGGTTTGGTTTAGTTCTCAAGAACATTCGCAAGGAACTTCTTTGTGCGTTCCTCGCGTGGTTCATTAATGACTTGAGCAGGTTTACCTTCTTCAACAATGACGCCACCGTCCATGAAAATGACGCGATCAGCAACGTTGCGAGCAAAACCCATTTCATGTGTCACAACCAACATGGTCATACCCTCTTCGGCAAGTTCGCGCATCACGCCCAGTACATCGCCAACGAGTTCTGGGTCGAGTGCACTTGTTGCTTCGTCAAACAACATCACGCTGGGTTCCATGGCGAGAGCACGAGCAATGGCAACACGTTGTTGCTGCCCACCTGAAAGTTGCGCAGGGTAGGCTGATGCCTTGTCGGCAAGGCCAACACGGTCTAAAAGAGCATCAGCACGCGCGTTGGCCTCGTCACGCTTCATCTTCAGAACTTTGCGTAAGGAAATAGTGACGTTGTCACGCACAGAAAGATGAGAGAACAAATTGAATTGCTGAAACACCATGCCGGTGGCACGACGCGCTTTGTCGATATCGCAGTCGCGATGGGTGAGTTCTACCCCCGCAACAAATACTTGGCCGCCTGTGGGCTGCTCGAGCAAATTGACGCAACGTAAGAGGGTGCTTTTACCAGAGCCTGAAGGCCCAATGATGCACAACACTTCGCCTTTGGCGACGGTGAGGTCGATTCCGCGTAATACGTGGTTGTCGCCAAAACTCTTGTGTAGCTGGCGAAGTTCTACAAGAGGTTCACTCATCGGCGACCCACTTTTGAACGTCGTTCCATCCAAGCAGCTAACTGTGTGAGGGGAATAGTAAGAGCTAAGTACACCAAGCCAGCAACAACAAGTGGCGTGGCATTTGCGGAATCGTTCACACCGTTACGACCAAAACGTGCGAGGTCGAGTGTGCGCTCGGTGACACCAAGAACGGAAATGAGCGACGTGTCTTTAATGAGCAAGACGAATTCGTTGGTGAGTGGTGGAACAATGATGCGAAATGCTTGAGGAATGATGACGGTCACCATGGCGCGCGTGTACGACATGCCGAGCGAGCGCGCTGCTTCCATTTGCCCGCGGGGCACAGCCTCAATGCCAGCGCGTACCGTTTCGGCAATGTATGCCCCGGCTACAAGAGCGAGTGGAACTGCGCCCTGCATATACGGGTTTGGCCAGCTCCAGCCTGTGGCAATAGGAATACCAAAACCAAGAATGAGAAGTGTGACAAGAAGGGGAACGCCACGGAGAATTTCAATGTACGTGGCCGCAAACCAGCGGTAGGGCCTGCTTTTGGAGAGGCGCATAATGGCCAATAACAAGCCCAGTGATAAGCCGCCAATGAAACCAAAAATGGTGAAGATGATGGTGTTACGAAGTGCACTGGTGAGAATGTCGGGGAACTGTTTTTTGACCACATCCCATTTGAAGAGTGCGCCACCAAGGGCACCCCAATCGACGGAAATAATGAGCAACGCCAACGCTG
>JBIKNT010000195.1:0-3607 GCA_044358465.1 Ilumatobacteraceae bacterium | reverse complement strand
AAGTCGCGTAATGCTGGCATGTCACGATAGACAGATGAGCAATATGTCGAGCGCAATTTGCCTTCCTGCCTCATCGCCAAAGGTTGATGCGCTTGAGGCATCGTTACGTTCCATGGGAAACGTGGTGGTGGCCTTTAGTGGTGGAGCCGACTCGGCATTTCTCGGAGCCTTTGCCACTTTGGTGCTCGGCGCCAACAATGTGTTGTGTGCAACAGCGGTGTCGGCATCTTTGGCAGCAAGTGAAGCCGACGATTGTCGTGCACTTGCTGCTGAGTGGGGCCTGAACTGGCAGACATATCTCACCAATGAAACAAGCCGACCGGAATACATCGCCAACAACGGCGACCGGTGCTTTCACTGCAAAGACGAACTGATGGACGTGCTGGTTCCTATTGCTCAAGAGCGTCATGCGCACATCACGCTCGGTGTCAATACCGACGACTTAGGAGATCACCGCCCCGGACAACAAGCAGCGGAACTCAAAGGTGCTGCTTTCCCATTGGTCATCGCTGGGCTATCGAAGGCGGAAATTCGCGAGTTATCGCAATCACTGGGGCTACGTACATGGAACAAGCCAGCAGCGGCATGTTTGGCGAGTCGTGTTCCGTACGGAACCGCGGTCACCGTGGGGCTGCTCAGCACCATCGATCGCGCTGAGGCAGCAATGAGACAACTGGGTTTCGTAGGAAACATGCGAGTGCGTCATGAAGGCAAAACAGCACGTATTGAGCTCGATGCCAGCGATTTTGCCCGTGCCGCTGAGGTGCACGGCCACATTGTCGATGCCCTTGCGTCACTGGGCTATCAATACATCACCCTCGACCTCGCCGGTTTTCGCTCGGGCAACTTGAATTGGGCATTAGGGGCCGATCAATCGTAAGGTGTACTCAGTAGTAACTCATGGGGGTAGGAATGAAACTGTCAATGATGGTCAACTATGCAGGTGGCTTTAAAGAAGCTGCTGCACGTGTTGTAGAACTAGAAAAAGCTGGTCTCGATCAGGTCTGGATCGCCGAGGCATACAGTTTCGACGCCATTTCGCAAGTGGGTTACCTTGCTGCAATCACCAATCGCGTGGAAATTGGAACAGGCATTGTGAACGTGTATTCGCGTTCTGCAGCGCTGATGGCAATGACCGGCGCTGGTTGCGACTATGTCAGCGACGGACGCTTCATTCTTGGCTTGGGTGCATCGGGCCCACAAGTAGTGGAAGGTTTCCATGGCGTTCCTTATGAGAAGCCAATGCAGCGCATTAAGGAATACATCGAAGTGTGCCGTGAAGTGTGGAAGCGTGAAAAGGCTCTCAACTATCAGGGTCAAACCGTCACAGCACCTTTGCCAGCGGGCGAAGGTACCGGACTCGGCAAACCACTCAAGCTCATCAACCACCCATTGCGTGCCGACATCCCCATTTGGTGGGCAAGCTTGAAGGGTCTCAGCGTTGAGGCAACTGCAGAGTTGGCCGACGGTTGGTTGCCCATCATGTTCGTGCCAGAAAAGTTCGACAAAGTGTGGGGCAAGCAGTTGAAAGCCGGTACGGCAAAGCGCAGTAAAGACCTGAAGCCACTCGACATCAGCGCGGGCGGCATTCTTGCTATTGGCGAAGGCAATGTTGGCGACACCAAAGCCAAAATTCTCGACATGGTGCGTCCGAGCAGTGCGTTGTACATCGGTGGTATGGGTGCTCGTGGCAAAAACTTCTACAACGATATTTGCTCGGCCTATGGGTATGAGGCAGAAGCAAAATTGGTGCAAGACCTGTACCTCGACGGCAAAAAAGAAGAAGCAGCTGGTGCTGTTCCAACTGAAATGCTTGAACTCACCAACTTGGTGGGTCCAAAGAGTTTCATTGCCGAGCGTGTTGCTGCATTCAAAGAAGCTGGCGTCACCGTGTTGTCGGTGAACCCCGTTGGCCCCGATGCAGCCAAGCAAATTGAAATTTTGCGCGACATCGTCGACAGCATCTAACAGTGTCAAGTCTTCCCATCTCTGGAACCTGCGTTGCAGGCTGGGAACAAGTGCGCGATGCAGTGCACACCAACTTTGCTGCAGGCGAAGAAGTGGGCTGCAGCGTTGCGGTGTATCACAAAGGTCAATTAGTAGTCGACCTTGTTGCTGGTTGGTCTGACCGAACAAAAACCAAAGAGTACGCAGCCGATGCATTGCAAGTGGTCTTTAGTACCACCAAAGGCGTTACTGCTACAGCTGTTGCTATGTGTGTTGAACGCGGACTCTTGAGTTACTCGCAACCCGTTGCGCACTATTGGCCAGAGTTTGCTCAGCACGGCAAAGGCAACATCACCGTTGCGCAGTTGCTCTCGCATCAAGCAGGTTTGTACACAGTTGAACGCCACATGGAGCTAGAAGAGATTCTGCACTGGAACACCATTACTGCAGAACTCGCTGGCATGGCGCCGTTATGGGAGCCGGGCACTGCGCATGGGTATCACGCTCTTACCTACGGTTGGCTTGCAGGCGAACTTATTCGTCGTGTTGATGGCCGTGGGGTAGGGCAATTCATTCAAGAAGAAATTGCATCGCCGCTTGGCGTGGAAATTTATGTGGGGCTTCCCGAAGCGCTTGAACACCGGGTCATTCCACTTTTAATGGGTCAAGGTCGGGAGAAGTCGACAGAGCCTGAATCTGAAGAAGCAAAGAAGACACGTGAATTGCTCGAGCAGTTCATCGGCCCCAACACTCCAGGCGGCAAAGCGTTGTCGTTGTCGGGTTCGTGGACGGGTGAAGGTCTCATGAACCGCAGTGACGTATTGCGTGCAGAAATACCTGCTGCAAACGGTGTCACCAATGCAAGGTCGCTGGCCGCAATGTATGCAGCCTTGCAGCACCCGGTGAATGGGGTGCAGTTGTTGTCGTCCTCTATGCGCGACGCATCATTTACAATTCAAACTCCGAAGAATGAACCCGATACATGTTTGATTGGTCCGACGTCATTTGCAATGGGCTACATGGCTGCATCGGAATTCACGCCATATGCCGGCGAGGGAAGTTGTGGACACCCAGGCTTCGGCGGCTCAGTTGCTTTCTTGCAACCACAGCGTGAACTTGCTTTTGGTTATGTGATGAACAAACTTGCCAATAATATTGTTGGCGATACGCGTGCAAAAGCGCTCATGGAGGCTGCTGCTCGGTGCGCAGACGCTCTCTAATAGGTTTTGTCAGAATCAGATAACTGATACTTGCAAACGCGGCAGTTATTGCGAAAACGGCAATGGTTACCCGAACACCAACGGCATCGGCTAGAAGACCCGATGCGGCGCTCGACAAACTGAGCATCAGGGTAACAATGGCAAAGTCGCCAGCAAGTACGCGCCCACGTACGGCATCGGGCGATCGCATCTGTAAGCCGTATGAAGAGAGCGTCCACTGTGCTCCGCCACCAAAGTGAGCAAGTGCTACGCAGATGGCCGCAATGGCGATATTGGGGCTTGCTGCAGCGCCCAAATAAAACACAGAGAATAAGAGCCCAGCAATGCCACACGTAAAGAGAAGTTTTTGCAGGTTGCCCTTTACGAACCGCGCGCCAATAATGGGGCCAAGCCCTGAGCCAATGCCACGAACGCCAATGAGCATGCCACGGCCTGCATCG
>JBIKNT010000194.1:0-3645 GCA_044358465.1 Ilumatobacteraceae bacterium | reverse complement strand
CATGTTGTTCTCGCACGCAACAGGTTTCCATGGCCACTGCTGGCTTCCTATTGCTCAACACCTTGAAGGAACTTTCGACTGCTGGGCACTCGACTACCGCGGTTATGGCGACTCCACTGTTCCTCACGACTGGCAAGTGCGTTGGCCGGCTTACGGTGAAGATGCAACAGCCGTTGTGCAGTACCTCACCACACATGTGAACAGTGCTCCGCTGTGGGCTGCTGGTCATTCCATGGGGGGCGCAACTTTGCTCATGGCCGCAGTGAACAACCCCGAACTCTTTGCAGGCATTACCGCATTCGAACCGATTGTGTTTCCGCAAAGTGGTTTTCGCCCCGCCGACATGCCACCAAACCCACTTGCCACCGCAACGCGCAAACGTCGTGCAACTTTCTCATCACGCGAAGAAGCATTTACCAACTTTTCTTCCAAGTTGCCCATGAATGCATTCCACCCCGATGCACTTCATGCATATGTTGACTACGGCTTTGCCACTCAACCCGATGGCAGCGTTTCACTGAAGTGCAACCCCGAGCACGAAGCCCGCACATACGACACCGGTGGTATTCACGAAACGTGGAATCAACTTGCAAATATTGCAACACCTACTTGGGTACTGGGCAGCACTCCACAGCAGTACCAAGTGTCAGACATTGCCGAACAAATTGCTTCGCTTCTCCCCCACGGGCATTACGAAGAATGGCCAGAGCTTTCACACTTTGGCCCACTCGAAGACCCTGAACGTTTCGCAGCGTTTCTTGCTTCACGCCCAGGGGCTTAGGCGCTACGGAATCAGCGCGGGGAGAGTCCATACTTGGGCTACCACCATGATTGCGAATGCGACACTCGCAAAGATGATTGACAGAACTGTCTTGAACTTGTTACCAGCACCATTGAGTTTGCGATCACGAATTGCCCGCATCAGCGCAAAAGTTGGCAATGCAATAGCGAAACAGGCGACGATAAACATCACCGCCCATGCAATGACTTTGCTCCAAACAGGATTACCGTCCTCCGCAATAATCATGGACCCCAGAAAAGCACAGGTGCCTTGCAGAATTAAAAGCAACGGTGCAAGAACCACACTGACGGTCGCAGGCACAATGGGTTGCTTAAAAAAATTCATTGATTACTTTGATCATTAAATATGAACGAATGAGGCTGTCGAAACAAGAAATGACCATCGTTGCAATATTTTTGACCACTGAATTTTGTCTGTAAAGCGCTTACGAATTGCACGTACAATACAGACGATGCCTTCTGAAATTGCTCATACATCTACGGTCGGCAGAGAAGAGCAACTGCTTGTCATCGATTCACTGCTGAACAAGATTACGAGTCGCGATGGTGGGTCATTACTTTTTTCCGGTGAACCAGGAATCGGGAAATCGCATCTCTTGCGTGAAACAGTTGCTCGTGCTAAATCACGTTCAATAAGAACAATCTCGTTGCGGTGTTCAGAGAGCGACGTCAACGAACCCTTCGCGCTCTTTTCTCGCCTTGGAGCATTGTTCGACATCGCAGAGCCTGCTTCGTTCCAGTCCGATACCGATCGTTTTCGATATGGGCGACAGGCCTTAGATCTCATTGCGGAGCGCCCCAGCATCATCCTCATAGACGATTTGCAATGGTGCGACTATCTCAGTTCAGTCGCGATGCTCCATCTATTCGACTACGGCACCGGACTTGGAGTCGGATTCTTCGCAACTACTCGCCCACTCGACGATTTTGAAGACTCTGGAACAATCACTCAAATACGAACTTTGTCCCATCTAATGCAGCATGTTCAGTTAACAGGATTATCCAAAACAGAAACTTCTCATTTAGTTTCCCAAGTAACGAAAGCCAAACTTTCGGCAACTGTAGAAAATTCGCTACAGGGCCTCACTAACGGCAACCCATTTTTTCTTCTCGAAATCGCACGTCTCGACTCAAACATTAGTTCACTCAATGAAATAAGAATTCCTCGCGAACTAGCGGGCATTCTTGATCGAAGAATAAATCTTCTCAAAGATGACGAAAACATCATTTCAATGGCAGCGCTCATTGGCCTCACTGGCGACAGACGAATCTTGTTTCTCTCTCTCACGCATCTCGGCATTGAAGAAACCGTTATCTCAGATGCGTTAACTCGTGCTGAGCGTATTGGTCTATTGACACTAAAAAATGAGCAATACAGCTTCTCGCATGCACTGTTTACGCAGCGACTCATTTCACGTATGTCATATGTGCAGCGCGGCATTTACCATGGCGCCGCTGCAGCCACTTTTGCTCGCGAGAGTCGCTTTCAGGCCGCCATGGCCCACTTGACTCAATCTGAAAAGTCCATCGACCTAGATTTTGCGAAATCAATAGCCCAAAATGCACTTCATATCTCTCAATCCATCGGCGACCATGCGAGCATCGCAGAATCATCTCTTTGGTTACTGGAGAACTCAGAACACACCGAGCTAGAGCGAGCTCAAATTCTTATCCATTTGGCAAAGTCGCAAATTGCACTTGGTCGCCGTGTTGAGGGGAGAAAGAATGCAGAGATTGCCAGCTCGCTCGCCCGCACTTTGGCCAACGCAGAGCTAGAGGCTGAGGCTGTCATGCAATGGGCTTCCCGAAGTGACTTCACTCCAGATCGCGCACCCATTATTTCTGCATTTGAGAGAATCAATCGAGCTGATTTGTCTCCAAATATGCGTATCAAACTTCTGAGTGCTTACTCTCAGGCTGTTTTGCTTGTACCCACCGAAGATCATGTCTCCGTTACATCCGGTTCCGAACTCATCACCTCATTCGGGTCACAAGTTTCTGACAATGAACGAACAGACTCAACTGACTCTGTTGCGTGGAACTGGAATGTCAATGCAACGCTCGCTCGCGAACTAGCAACCGATGCACGTGAAGAAGCTTTCTCCAATTTGACTGCAGAAATTGAAAATGACACCCGCATCGAAGCTCTTTTGGCGTGGCGCGAGTCGCATCGCTCACCGGCATATCTTTCCGAGCGCCTCGTCACTACCGAGCAAGCAGTCGATCTGTCACGATCTGGTGGCATCTTTGATGAGCCCGCACACTTTTGCCACATTCTCGACCTGATGGAAAATGGCGACTTCATTCGAGCCGACCTTGAAATTCAGCAATTACGTTCTGCGGCTCACGCAGGAGGGTCGTTCATTGCGCAATGGTGGAGCGGTTTTATATATACAGGTCGGCTCATCTCGCAAGGAAAGTTTTTAGAAGCCGGCCAAGAAGCACAGCAAGTATTTAGCAGGGGCCAGATTGCAGATGAACCCGGCCGTCTCGTCATCACACTCGAGCAGCAATCCCTCATACTCATTGAGTCCATCATCCCTCCCGAACTCTCGACAGTGTTTCAAGGTGAAACCCAACTCCTCGCAAACCACTACGCACGCTCCCTTGCGGCACTTGCAAATGCTTCGCTCGGCAATGTTGCAACGGCTGAGCAACTCATTTCAGACACATTAGATATTTTTAAAGACTCCGAAAAAGAAGCTGGGTGGCTACCAACAGTCACGATGTTGACAGAGGCGGCACACCTACTGAAGCGCTTCGATATTGCTGCTCAAAGCGCACTTCTCTTAGAACCATATTCACGGCATCATGTCACCTACATCGGCAACACCATCCGAGGTC
>JBIKNT010000193.1:0-3657 GCA_044358465.1 Ilumatobacteraceae bacterium | reverse complement strand
GAGGGAGTCGCCAGTTTCATGGAGAAGCGACCTCCTCAATTTGCTCCCGTTACTCGGTAGCATTCACTCTTGTGTCTGAACGTCTCTCTGCCGCCGATGTAGCCAAAGTGGCACGTATGGCGCGCCTTAATATTTCAGCTGCCGATGTGGAGCGCTATACGCAACAACTCGACGGCATGCTCGATCATTTTGCCGATATCGACAACCTGCAACTTGCCGATGTCCAGCCCATGACCCAGCCGTTTCCCCTCGTCAACGTGTTGCGTGCCGATGTTGAACAGCCTTGTCTCGACCGCGAAGAAGTTCTTGGCGCGGCGCCTGCCGCCGAACAAGGTCGCTTCCGCGTGCCACCATCGGGAGGCGAAGATGACTAACTTCACCACGGCAACATCTATTGCTCACAATGTGGCAAGTGGTGCGCAGTCGGCCGCGTCTGTTGTAGAGGAACATCTGCAACGCATTGGTCAACGGGAAGAAGAAGTGCATGCCTTCAACTTGGTCACTAGTGCAGAAGCTCGTGAGCGCGCTACCGACCTCGATGCCCGCATTGCCCGTGGCGAAAATGTGGGGCCACTTGCTGGTGTTCCCATCGCTCTCAAAGACAACATGTGCACCCGTGGTGTTCCCACCACATGCTCGTCAAAAATTCTTGAAGGCTGGAAGCCACCGTACAACGCCACCGTTGTCGACAAACTTTTTGCCGCTGGTGCTGTGTTCGTTGGCAAAACAAATCTTGACGAATTCGCAATGGGTTCCAGTACAGAAAACTCTGCGTTTGGCCCCACGCGTAACCCGCTCGACACATCGCGTGTTCCTGGTGGTAGTAGTGGCGGCAGTGCGGCTGCAGTAGCTGCAGGCTTTGCCGCAGTTTCTCTTGGCAGCGATACCGGCGGAAGTATTCGTCAACCAGCTGCACTCTGCGGAGTCGTGGGGGTCAAGCCAACATACGGTTTAGTAAGCCGTTACGGGCTAGTTGCTTTCGCGAGCAGCCTCGACCAAATTGGTCCGTTCTCGCACAGCGTTGCCGATGCAGCATTGCTTACCGAAGTCATTGCCGGGCACGACCCCATGGATTCCACAAGCATTCCCAAGCCTGCTCCTTCTTTAGTGTCGGTTCTTGGTCGCGGGGTAGAAGGAATGCGCATTGGTCGCGTTGCCGACTTGCCCGAAGGAGCCGATGCCGATGTACTTGCTCGCCTCGACGCTGCATTTATTGCTCTCGAAAAAGCTGGAGCAACCATTGTCGATGTGAAGCTTCCCTCGTTGTCGTATGCGCTCACTGCGTATTACCTCATTGCGCCCGCAGAGGCCAGTAGCAACCTTGCCCGTTACGACGGCGTGCGTTACGGCAATCGTGTAGCCGCAAATGACATGAATACCATGTATGCCGATACGCGTGCAGCAGGTTTTGGCGATGAAGTAAAGCGCCGCATCATGCTCGGAACGTATGCCTTGTCGGCTGGTTACTACGACGCTTATTACGGCAAGGCCCTCAAGGTGCGTCGCCTTATTTCCAACGACTTTGCTGCGGCCTATGAAAATGCCGATGTCATTTTGACACCAACATCACCCACGGTCGCCTTCCCGTTTGGCGCAAAAACTGATGACCCTCTCACCATGTATCTCTGCGATATTTTCACCATCCCCACCAACTTGGCGGGGCACCCTGCAATGAGCGTGCCATTTGGTATTGGCCAAGCAAACATGCCGGTTGGTGTGCAAATTTTGGCACCCACTTTGGGTGAAGAAGCAATGTTCAAAGTAGCCGCAGTGTTGGAGAGTGCAGCATGATCGACAATGGCTTGCCTGAAGGCTGGGAACTTGTTGTTGGGCTCGAGGTCCACGTAGAACTTGCCACCAAAACAAAACTCTTTAGTGGTTCGCCAAACCGTTTTGGCGATGAACCAAACACCAACATCGACCCAGTGACGCTTGGTTTGCCAGGTGCATTGCCAGTGCTCAATGAGCACGCAGTTGAACTCGCAATGCGTATTGGGCTTGCACTCAACTGCACGGTGAAGCCAAGCACGTTTCACCGCAAAAACTATTTCTACCCCGACTTGTCGAAGGCGTACCAAATTACGCAATACGACGAGCCACTCAACGTCGATGGCTTTCTCATGTTGCCAGGCGGCGTACGTATTGGCGTAGAGCGCGCGCACATGGAAGAAGACACTGGCAAGTCAACACACTTCGGCGGTGCAGGTGGTCGTATTCACGGAAGTGACTACTCACTCATCGACTTCAACCGCGCTGGTGTTCCACTTGTGGAAATTGTGTCGCACCCCGATGTGCGCACTGCAGAGCAAGCTCGCCAATACGTCAATGAGCTGCGAGCCATTCTTGTTGCGGTCGGCGCAAGCGATGCCAAAATGGAAGAAGGCTCCATGCGCTGCGATGCCAACGTCTCGGTGCGCAAGTACGGTGCTGCACTAGGCACGCGTTGTGAAATTAAAAACGTCAACTCGGTGCGCTCACTTGGCAAAGCAATTGAGTACGAAGCTCGTCGCCAAATTGATGTTTTAGAAACAGGCGGAACCATTCGTCAAGAAACGCGCCACTGGGATGAAACCGATGGTCGTACTCATACATTGCGCACCAAAGTAGATGCCAACGATTACCGCTACTTCCTCGAGCCCGACTTGGTTATGCTCGCACCCGATGCGCAATGGGTAGAACGTGTTCGTGCTGCATTGCCGGTGTTGCCAGCAGCTCGTCGTACCAACCTTGCTGCACTTACTGGTGCCGATGAAGACAGCGAAGCAATTGCAGTTGTTGTAGAGCGCGGGCAAGACACCTATATAGAAGAGGTAAAGAACGCAGGTGGCGACGCCGGGCGAGCTTTGGTGTGGGTGCAACAATCATTTGCCGAAGAAGGCAACGCGCCACGCTTGCCCGCTAAAGATCTTGCTGCCCTCACCGTTCTTGAACGCGATGGCAAACTCACGGCAACTCAAGCAAAAACAGTTCTTGGCGACATGCTTGAAACTGGTGGGGGAGACCCTGCAGCAATTGCTGCCTCAAAAGGTTTTGAAGCGCTCGACACCAGCGTTATTGAAGGTTTTGTAGACGAAGGAATTGCCGCACAACCCGATGCATGGGCTAAATATTGCGCGGGCGAAGAAAAGGCAATGGGTGCTCTTGTTGGCACCATCATGAAACTCAGCAAAGGCAAAGCCGACGGCAAAGTGGTGACGGCAATCTTGCAGCAACGGCGAGGCAGCTAACAATGATTCGCCGTTTCTCACTTGCAGCACTCCTAGCAGTCTCCTTAGCGAGTTGCGGTAGTTCAACGCCCAGCGCGTCGACGCCTTCGACCCTCGCGCCAACTGAAGCGACGCAAAGCCCTGTGACGAGTGACATACCCTCCGATTTCGGATCCTCTTATATAGGAACGCCAACGGCCTTTTGGTTTTGGGCGCCGTATTGAGGCACTTGCAATAGTGAAGCCCCCTCGGTCGAGGAGGTCAGCAAAAAATGGGCCGGCAAGGTCAACATTGTTGGTGTTGCTTGGAATGGTACGCAAGGTGAAATTGATGAGTTCATTTCACGTCACGGTTTAACTTTCCCCAACGTTCGCGACGACGACGGTGAAATTTTTGCCAGCTTCTCAGTTGCTTCGCAGCCTGCTTGGGTGTTTCAAAACAAAACAGGTGA
>JBIKNT010000192.1:0-3665 GCA_044358465.1 Ilumatobacteraceae bacterium | reverse complement strand
GGACGCATCTGGCTTCCACTTCATTGGAAACGTCGAAGGCCGCGACATCATGACCGACGACGTCGACGTCGTGGTGACCGATGGTTTTACGGGCAACGTGGTGTTGAAAACCCTTGAAGGAAGTTTGAAGACAGTTATTAAGGCGCTGTTTGGTGCATTTGGCTCCACTCCTGAATATCAGGAACATGCAAATGCGCTTTTGCCAGCACTTCTTCCTTTGTACGAAACCCTCGATCCCGATTCCACTGGCGGGGCCATTTTGTTGGGCGTCGATGGCGTCTGCATCATTTCTCATGGGTCTTCTGGTGCGCGAGCCATGTTGAATGGCATCAAAGTGGCCAAAGAGATGGTCGACTGCAACATAGTCAACGAGATTCGTCAGGCCATTGGTCTACAGTCAACAGATCAGTAAAAGGAGTCATTCCATGTCATCAATCGATCGTGCCGGAGTATTTACCATCATCCGCGACCAACTCTCAGAGATTCTTGAAATTGAAGCGAGCGCAATTTCTGAAGGTCAGTCATTTTCCGACGACCTCGATGCCGACTCGTTGGCCCTCATTGAACTCGTTGAAGCATTGGAAGAAGAACTTTCCACCATCGTTCCTAACTTCCGTATTGACGATGAAGATCTCCAAGACCTGAAAACTGTTCGCGACGCCGTCGACTATGTGTTCGGGCGTATCTCGAAGGGCGCATAATTCGCGTGGGCGACCCTGCTTCGCTCGGTGTTTCTTCTCCAGACTCGTTACGTGCTGTGTGTGCGGCATTTCAATACGAGTTTCGTGATCCACAATTACTGCAAGACGCATTCCTGCATCGTTCGTGGCAGTCGGAAAATGATGCCGAGCGTTCCAATGAACGTTTGGAGTTTCTTGGCGATGCTGTTTTGGGTTGGGTCGTTGCCGATATTGCGTATCGACAATTTTCAGAACTCCCTGAAGGACGCTTAACCGATCTACGCAAGAGCGTGGTGAGTGCTACAGCTCTTGCACGTATTGCTCGCGGTATTCACCTGGGCGATGCTTTGTTGCTGGGAAAAGGTGAAGATGCCGCAGGTGGGCGCGATAAAACTTCGTTGCTTTCTGACGCCTTCGAAGCAGTCATTGGTGCTATTTACTTGGATGGTGGAGCAGAGGCTGCATTTCGTTCGGTAGAGGCGGTGTTGCTCCCAGCAATGCAAGAGGCGCTTCCCAATATCGACCGCCTCGATTTCAAAACTGTCTTGCAAGAGACGGTGGCCCGGATGGGTCTGAACCCGCCTGAATATTCGGTGGAAAGTATTGGCCCCGACCACGACAAAACCTTTACGGCCTCTGTGCGGGTAGGCAAGTTGGAAACGTTCGGAGTGGGGCGTTCCAAAAAAGCAGCAGAGCAAGTTGCGGCACAAGCCGCGTGTGATCTTCTCGATGCCTGAACTTCCCGAAGTGGAAACGGTGCGCCGCAGCGTGGAAAACGCAGTGGTGGGCGCTCGCATCGTGCAGGTAGAAGTGGGTCGCGAACGTACAGTTCGACGCAGCAGCAAACAAGCACTCATTGCGGGACTGCAGGGCGAAACCATCGTTGCTGCTCGACGTCACGGAAAGTATTTGTTGTTCGACTTGTCGTCGGGCAACGTGATGATGGTGCACTTGCGCATGAGTGGCCGCTTGCTTCTTGCTGCGCCTGGCGATGTGCGAGAAAAGCACACACATGTTGTGCTGACGCTCGAGAAAAAGAATGAAGCAGTACGTGAGTTGCGCTTTGTTGACCCGCGAACATTCGGGGAAGTTGTGGTGTTCAACCCCGACGACGACAACGCTGAAGAAGGTACCGAGTCGCTCGTGCCCGAGGTGGCGCGGTTGGGGCTCGACCCGCTCACGGGCAACTTCACTTTTGAAGCTTTTCGCGACCGGTTTACAAAAGGAAATCGCGGGGTGAAGGCGTTGTTGCTCGACCAGTCGGTGGTGGCCGGAATTGGCAATATTTATGCCGATGAAATTTTGCATCGTGCACGACTGCGCTGGAACCACCTCAGCGCCACACTGTCAACAAAGCACTTGCGAGAACTGCACGGTCATATTGGTGAAGTACTCGCCGAAGCAGTAGCGGCAGGTGGGTCTACCTTGGCCGACACTCAATACGTCGACGCCCTCGGCAAGGAAGGAATCTTCCAAACCGAGCATCGGGTCTATGCCCGGCAAGGCGAGAGGTGCCGCACGTGTGGGCGCGGGATCATCAAAAGAGTGATGGGTGCGGGCAGATCAACGCACTTTTGCCCTGTTTGCCAGAAATAAGGCCGCTTCAGCTATCGGAATATAGATCAGGGGGTCATTTCGGATACTGTCAATTCGCTGTGTTTTTGAAAACTCTCACCATGAAAGGCTTTAAGTCTTTTGCCGACACAACGGCAATGGAACTTGAACCTGGCGTCACCGTTGTTGTCGGGCCAAACGGCTCTGGTAAATCCAACGTGGTCGATGCCATTGCATGGGTGCTTGGTGCACAGGCCCCGTCTTCTGTACGAAGCCAAAAAATGGACGACGTTATTTTCGCAGGTACAGCAAAGCGTCCGGCTCTGGGCCGCGCTGAAGTTCTTCTTACCCTCGATAACTCTGCGGGCCTATTGCCCATGGAGTTCACCGAAATTACGGTGGGCCGAACTCTGTTTCGCAGTGGTGAAAGTGAATACACCATCAACGGTGTGGAATGTCGATTGCTCGATGTGCAAGAACTCTTGTCAGATGCGGGCGTTGGCCGCCAGCAGCACGTCATTATTAGCCAGGGTCAAATCGATGCGGTACTGAACGCGCGCCCAGAAGATCGCCGAGCAATTATTGAAGAAGCCGCCGGTGTATTGAAGTATCGCAAGCGCAAAGAGAAAGCTGAACGTCGCCTCGACGGCACTGAAGCAAACCTTTTGCGCGTGCAAGACCTCATTCGTGAAGTACGTCGTCAGTTGCGCCCATTAGAGCGCCAGGCCGATGCCGCACGTCGACACGGAGCATTGGTTGCTGAACTCAGTATTTTGCAGCTCTACATTGCTGGCCAAGAAATTTTGGCGGCAAAAGAGAAGCTTGCAAATATTGCTGGTGAAAAGAACGCTTCGGTAGAAAAAGAACAAGCAATTCGCACTCGTATGGCGGAAATCGATGTTCTGGTAGCCGCAAGCGAGGCAGAACTTGCAGCTCTTGGCGATACGGGCGTGAGTGACCAACTAGTACGCGTTGAGCAATTGCGCGAGCGTTCTCGTGGTCTTTCTGCACTGTTGGCAGAACGCCGTCGTTCAATGGAACGTGATCGCAGTCAGTTCATGGATTCCGATGTGATGGCTTCACTCGAAACCGATGCCTCTGCATTGCGCAGTGAACTTGAAGAAATCAATTCAGCTCTCGCAGATCTGTCGCCAGAAGCCGATGACCTTGCTTTGCAAATTTCTGACTTTGAAGCACGACGCGAAGCTGATGGGGAAGATGCGCTTCCTGAATTGCCTGTGCCAGTAGCCGCAAGTGCAGCAGCGGAAGTACGTGGTGAATTGCGTACTTTGCACAATAACGATGAACGCGACCGTGCTGAATTGCAGCGGGTGAGCACTCGTATTGCACAACTTGAAGACCGCGCCGAGCGTTTGTTGAACGATGTTGAGCGTTTAGGCAACGAATACGAAAATGCCGAGGCTGCTGCAG